>CAKPDJ010000048.1 GCA_934148875.1 uncultured Bacilli bacterium | reverse complement strand
GTTAAATACATCCTAAATTTATAGGCTTTATACATGATGATATCCTCCTTGACGGTTATGTCTTACTATTATAAATACAAAACATACGTTTGTCAATGCAAATATATCATTTTTGTATAAAAAAAGAAAATCTTTTATAAAAAGCAAAAGATTAAAGCTTTTAACTTTTTTGATATAGTCTTGATTCTATTGAGGCTTTTTTTATTTAAAAATAACCCAAACGCACTTTCCTTATATATTAAAAATAAGAAAGATTGACATCTTCCCTATTTTTCATACTTACAAGTTGCATTACTACATTTTATTTTATTATTTTTTTCTGTCAAAAGGCTACCACATTCTGGACAAATTTCACCTGTTGGAATATCCCATGTAGCTGTTTTACATTTAGGATAATTATTACATCCATAAAAAATTTTACCTTTTTTAGTTTTCTTTTCAATTATCTTACCAGTTTTGCATATAGGACAAACCATTAATTCTTTTACTTGTTTTTCTTCTTTTTTAATATATTTACATGTTGGATAATTACTACAAGCAGTAAATTCCCCATATCTTCCTTTACGTATAACTAATGGACTACCACACTCAGGACAAACTTCACCCGTTTCCTGTGGTTTTGCTTTTTCCATTTCACCAAAAGCCTTTTGTAAAATCGGATCAAATTTCTGATAAAAGTCAGTAAGTACTTTAATATTATTCATATTATGAGTAGCTATTTTATCAAGATCACTTTCCATATTAGCAGTATACTCAACATTAATAATATCACTAAAGAATTCCTGAAGTTTATCAGTTACTTCTACCCCAACATCAGTAGGAACGAACTTTTTCTCTTCTAAGTTAACATATCCCCTATCTTTAATATTACTAATGATAGTAGCATAAGTAGATGGTCTACCTATTCCTAATTTTTCCATTTCTTGAATTAATTTTGCTTCAGTATAACGTGATGGTGGACTAGTAAAATGTTGCTTCTTACTAACATCATCAGTTATATAAGTATCTTTATCAAATTTAGGTAACACTTTATCTTCACTATTTTCATAGTCAGAATATACTTTTAAATATCCATCAAATACTAAAACCTGACCAGTAGTCTTAAATAAATAATCTTGATTATTAAATATTACTGTTGTTTGATTAACTTTACTATCAGCCATAATTGAAGCTAAAGCACGATAGTAAATAATACGATATAACTTATATTCATCATTAGATAAATATTCTTTTACTAATGATGGCGTTCTAAGAACACTAGTTGGTCTAATAGCTTCATGCGCATCTTGTACATTTTCTTTATTCTTTGCTTGTTTAATATAACCAACATAATCTTTACCATAATTTTTTTCAATATAATTTTTGCCAGATCCTATAAATTCATCAGATAAACGAATTGAATCAGTTCTCATATAAGTAATAAGACCGACTGTTTCATTACCTAAATCAATACCTTCATATAATTTCTGAGCAATACTCATTGTTTTTTTAGCTGGGAAACCTAATTTAGTTGAAGCTTCTTGTTGTAAAGTACTAGTAATAAATGGAGGTTTACTCTTTTTATTCTTAAGTTTTTCTTCCTGCTTTTCTAAATGATACGTATCAGTTAACATAGATAAAATACGATCTGCTTCTTGTTCATTTGGTATTTCAATTTTTTTATTCTTATATTCAAATAACTCAGCTTCAAAATCATCAAAAGTTGATGTAATAGTCCAATATTCTTCTGGAACAAAAGCTTTAATTTCTCTTTCACGATCAACTATTAATTTTAATGCAACACTCTGAACACGTCCAGCACTAGTACCACCAGTTTTAGATTGCATCAATTTAGATAAACGAAATCCAATAATACGATCTAATATTCTTCTTGTTTCTTGACTCTTTACTAAATCATCATCTATTTTTCTAGGTTCCTTAAAAGCATCAATTACTTTATCATGAGTGATTTCATGAAATAAAACACGTTCATAATCTTTATCTTTAATGCCAAGAGCTTCCTTTAGATGCCAACTAATTGCTTCCCCTTCACGGTCAGGGTCGGTAGCAAGATATACTTTATCGGCATCTTTTACTTCCTTCTTTAACTCATTAACTAGCTTTTTCTTACCACTAATATATGTATAACTAGGAAGAAAATTATTATCAATATCCACTCCAAGTCCATATTTACCAGTAGTAGCTAAATCTCTAATATGCCCCTTTGAAGATACTACTTTATAACCATTTCCTAAATATTTTTCTATTGTTTTACTTTTAGCAGGAGACTCCACTATTACTAAGTTTTTTCCCATGACATCACACCTCCATTAAATTTATACTCGCTATTTTTAGTTTTGTCAATTTTATTTTACATTTATATCATACCAAGTATATTTTAAAAACACTAACTTTTTTTCATATTTTCTTGATATATTTTATTAGCATTAGTAAAATCAACTACTTTTAAAAATTCTTCTATATATTTTTTACGATCATTATATCTATCTAAATAATAAGCATGTTCCCATACATCTAAAGCAAGTATAGGCACCATTCCAAAACTATAAGGACTATCTTGATTAGCTAAATTCAACAAGTATATATCCCCTTTTTTAACAGTTAAAAAAGTATATCCTGATCCTGGTAGTGACAAAGCTAAATCAGATAGTTGTTCATAGAAACGATTAATACTACCATACTTACTAATTAATGCACTATTTAATGGTTCAGGTATATATTTATCTTTTTTATCAGACATAGAATCAAAATATAATTCGTGATTATTTACACCGCCAGCATTATAAATAATAGTATCACGATCCTTAATTGGAAAAACATCGATATTATCAAATAACCAACTAATTGGATATTGAAATTTATAATCGTTCTTTTCTAAAATCTCATTTAAGTTTTTTAAATATTTTAGGTAATGACTATTATAATGTGTTTCCATAGTCTTTTTACTAATGTGTGGTATCAAACTACTATAATCATATTTTAAAATATATGGTTGATACATATTTTCACTCTCCTTAAAGAAGTATATGAAAAAAGAAAGATAATTTTACCTTTCTTCTAACAGTTTTGGCTTAATTTTTTTTGATGAATTTTTTCTTGGTACCTTTCCGTTTCTATAATCTTCGCATCATCCGGCAAAGCACAACGTAATGCATGTTCACTATAGTAGCTTTCAACCCATTCTCTGTCAGGCAGACAATCAAAATATTTAATAATTGCGCGAAAATCTTTGAACGCTTGACTAAGTAATGGACTTTGGGTACTCTTTACATCACAAAGTGAAGTAAATAAACCATATGCTTCACTTCTTAATAAATAGTGTAGACTCTTATTATCACAATTATCAAAGTGAAGACTAATATTACCAGCTTCAAAATCATCAAGAAATCTATTAAACGCAGCATAACCACCAAGTACCTCAAAACAATCATAACAATGAAATAATTGTTCATCAGAACTCATAGCTGTTTTTCCAATAACTAACAATTTAAAATAGTTAATTAAAGCATAAAACCTTTTTTCATCTTTTCGACCTTTTTCAAAATTATCAACAACACTTGTTTCCATATATAACACTTCCTTGATACATTATTATAATAACTTTATTTATTTTTAACAACATTTTTTTTCACAATTTCTGATACTGGTTTAAAAGTTTTACGATAACCATCAATAAGCCCATATTTCAAAATTGCTTCCACATGTTTTTTAGTAGGATATCCTTTATGAGATTTAAAGCCATATTCAGGATACTTTTTATCTAATTCTATCATCATTCTATCACGAGTTACTTTAGCTATAACACTTGCAGCTGCGATTGATACACTTTTAGCATCGCCTTTAATAATAGATGTTGATGGCATTTTTAAATTTTCTAATTTCATAGCATCTATCAAGACATGTTCCGGTTCAATTGGACAAGTTTCTATAGCTTGATACATAGCTAGCTTAGTAGCTTCATAAATATTAACTTCATCTATTACCTTTTCATCCATCATGCCAACACTAACAGCTAAAGCATTTTCCATTATATAATCATAATAAATATCTCTTTTTTTCTCAGTTAACTTTTTAGAATCAGTTAGTCCTTCTAAATAAAAATCCTTAGGTAATATAACGCAAGCAGTTACTACTGGCCCTATCAATGGCCCACGTCCAACTTCATCAACACCAGCTATATAATTTATGTCTTTACCCCATAATTCTTTTTCATATTTATACAAATCAATACTATCCATAACTTCCCCTTATTTTATTACTGGTACTATTCTTTTAACAAAACTTTTTACCTTTTCTTTTCGTTCATATTTTCTTAGTTTCCTTATACGATTAATACATACACAAGCATTATAAATTTCTAATTGAATTATTTGCTGCTGTTCAATATCAGTACTATCAAAAGGCTTCATTTCTAAAAGGTCTAAATCAATTTTTCTATCGAAACAAAAATTTTTTAACTTTCTAATTTGTTGACCATATGTTAAATTAGTGATTTCGATTCCTTGTTTAGCAAGAAATTCTTCAGTTCCCAATATTCGATTTTTACCAGGAAAATATATTATATTAGACTTCATACTACTACCTCCTAATACCATTATATTGTATCACTCTTTTAATATAATTTATATTTTATTTTATATCACTTAATCTATCTAGAGTAATCAATCCAAAATTATTATCTTTTAAATCTCTAATAATAATAGTATAAACTTTATCATAATCACTTAAACCACCTTTCATAAGCGCTCCTCTTTTCTTAGCAATTATATCAAGTGATTTTTCTATTTCATTAAAATTTATATTTTCTAAGCCATAACGTTCTTTTAGTTTTTCTGGATATAATTTATTTAATATATTTAAGATAAATAAAGCAAGATCTTGAGGAACTATAATTTCTTCCTTAATTGATGACAAGCTTGCTAAAATAAAGGCTTGATACTGATTTTCTAGTTTTGGCCACAAGATACCAGGTGAATCTAATAAATCTATATCTTTATGTATCCTAATCCATCCTAAATTTTTAGTAACACCAGGTCTATCACCTATTGATACTACCTTTTTACCAACCAATCGATTTATTAATGTACTTTTTCCTACATTAGGTGCACCAACTATTAGTGCACGCATATTTCGTGGTTTCAATCCCTTTAATTTTCTCTTTTCATTCATATCTTGTAATAACTTAGTGCTTTCAATAATTATTTGATTAATGTTTTTACCACTAATTAAATCCACTACAACAGTAACATAACCAAGACTTTTATAATAGTCTATTAATTTATCAGTTTCACTTTTATCACATAAATCATATTTAGTAACTATTAAAATTCTAGGCTTATCCTTAATTAAATCATCTATATCGACAACTTTTGAACTAAGCGGCATTCTAGCATCAATTACTTCATAAACAATATCTATCAAATCTAATTTTTCTTTTATTTCACGTTTAGTTTTAGCCATATGGCCTGGGTACCAATTGATATTAGTTTTTTGGAAACTTTTTCCCTCTTTTGGCATCTTATATCACTTCCTTTATTTGAAATAAATCTACATAAGTATAACACAAATTGATATTTAAAATTTATGCTTTATTTGTATTTTACTATTATTATATAACTCGATTTTATCTACATATTTATTATATCTTATCTCTTGAACTTTTTCAAAAGTTTCTTTATCTATTATTGGTGGTGAAATCTAATGCAAATTCTAAACTATCCGTATAGTTTTTATTTTTTAAACTATCTAAATTATCATTAATAGAAATAAATCTTATATTATGTTCTGGAAAAGTTTCACCTAAATATACTTTACTTTACTCCATCCATAATTTTTTCCAAAACGTGACATGTCTTTTACAATAACACAATTAATTTTCTTTTTAACAATATTCAAACACATAGTTGCAAAAGAGGGTCTATTGAAATTCGTACCAGAGCATCCATTATCAATAATAGTTCTAAGTCATTACTGTTACTTATATATTCTTTAATTATGCTTTTTTGGTTATTTATGATATTGGATTCGATATAATTATCATCTTATGATAATCTTATATAAGCAGCCACTTTATATTTCAATATGATATCAACTCCTACCATAAACTATTTCTTACCTATAATAGTTATCCAAAAATTTTTTTAATCCATCAAAATGAACTATTTTAAATTTTCTAGTCTTGGATACTATATTTAAATCTATTACTTTAGAAGTAACCATAATATTTTCTATAATGTATTCATTATTGCTATCGCAAAAAGTATAAAATTCTTCAATATTATCTTCAACTATTCTAATTCTTTTTTCAAATTTATTCTTATAACTATTTTTATTACCCTTAATCATTTTTTTTAAATCATTTGCTAAACCAGATTCTGTCATTGATGTAGTAAAAAATTTACTTTCAATATTAAAAATCACTTTTTTACTATGATCAATGGCAATTATATCCCATTCATTCTCTGGAAGAATCACTTTTCTGAAAATATCATTAGTATGTCTATTTTCATATATAATAAACTGATTATTTATCTGCTTTAGTAATTTTACGATGTCTTTTTGGAAGACAATTGATATTTTTTCAACAATTTTATCAACTGATTTCAAAAGAAAATCATCATCTTTAGTAACATACGGTGTTAAACCAATAGAATAAACATTTTTCCAAAAGTTAGCACAATTCCAAATAAAGCCATAATTTAACAGTAAATAATTGTCATCTATTGAAATAATTGGTGTAGTATCTAATCTATGTTTACAATTATTTTTATATAATTCATTTTCATTACTTTCAAAAGAACTATTAGCTAATATGCATTCTTTTTGAAATTTTTCTATATCAGTATATGGATAATCTCTTCTAAGAATATCAAATAATACATCCTTTTTTAATCTTCCATTTAACATATCTTTTTTCTTTAATAAAGTTGACAAATCATCTAACAACTTAACATAATCGCTACATTTAATGCCTTTTTCATCAAAAAATGTTTCATTGAAACTAGAATCAATACTATCAAAATTCGGATTATAATTGAAGTACAACAGATTTTCATTACTACTATTACTCTGTTCCAAAATTATAGTTGCTATAGGCTCAATGGATGATGGAAAAATTCGAAATTCAGTTGGTGCATCAATACACTCACCAGATAACTTAGATTTAGAATTATAAAAAATAAATAAAGAATAATAATATAACAATATAACAATTTTTTTATAATCCTTATTAGAAAGACCAAAATCAAATTTATGATTATCTTTCAAAATAACTAATTCTGTTATATTTTTTATTTTACGAGCCATAATATCTGCTGTCTTTGCTGGATATGATACATCTAAAATATTATCATTAAATATATATTTTCCCAATATTTCATCGTTTTTTAAATGTATCTCCTGTAATTTAGAATAAATAACCCCAAATTCTAAAACCAAAGTCGATACGCTGTATTTTTTATATAAATAATTTAAAAATTTCTCAAACTCTTTTATTATGTGATTAAATTTATTATGAATAATAGTTTGATCATCTAAATCAATAGTTCCAAAGTAACAATAATTATTATGTTGTATGAAAAATGGAGATAGGCCTAATTGAGTAAGTACACTACTATAAAAATCCGTATATCCTTTACTATGCATTATTTTTTTTAATTTCAATTTTTGCTTTCGATATTTACTCATTAATTGTACTCTCTATTTTTTGTTGTTCATCAACATACTGATAATTTAATGCATTATCTTTAGAAATTGCAGATTTTTTTGTTTCCCTTTCATATAAATCTCTAGCCCCCTTTGCAACGCCTCCACCTCTTTTAGCAACTCTCAAATTTTCTTTTAGGCCTTGAGGATGTTCTTCTCTTGCAATATCTCGTGTTGCAATCTCTCCAATATTTGTAAGTGCTACTTCTATATCAGTCATATTGTCTCGAAGCGATTCTTTTCTTATTCCTTTATATGCTTTATACTCACTTGCTTTCATTCCAGACCAACCTTTATAGATTTCGTTTGTAAGTAAAGCATATTCTATTGGTCTAGTTATACCTACTTCTTTCCAAACATCTGTAAGTTTAAATCTATCTACAATTCCTGTTAGCCTAGTCTTAATCCATTCATCAGTATATCCTTTATTGCGATAGTAATTTACAGCTCGATTTATTGCTATTTCAGGATCAAACATTTCATCAATTCTTTCACTTCCAAGATTCGCAAGCCACATTTTAAAAGGTTCTGCTTTTGGACTAGGTATAGATTCAATTAATCTAAATATATTTTTTGTATCTAGCATATCAGTATAACGCATTTTTCCATCTTTTGCCTTTAATTTTAAAGTGTCACATTTTGTGACAGTTTCATTTCCTTCTTGAATCATTCTCGATTTTAGCGTCCTCCAATAATGAGACGGATCTTTGCTCTCTGTTAAAACACTAATAACATCAACTACACTAAAATAATAATCTCCTTTTTCACTATCCCAAATGCTTCTTATTTCTTTATCTTCAAATAAATTTGATATTGTTTCTAATTTATTATTCAAATTTAACATCTTCTTTCTTTTTGTTTTTGAGAGGAGTTTCAATTGCGTAATCAATCAATTGATATCGTTTTTTGAACATTTGTATTTTTGTCTTTATTTTCCTTTTCTTTTCGCATTTTTTTGATATACGTCCATATTTATCACTTCTTTTTTATAAGTTATAATTTGTGCATTACTTACTATATTTTTTGGTTTCAAAACATTTGTTTATATTAAAAAATAACTAGTTACTACTTTTTCCTTACTTAACGTATATCTTTATTTACATTATAATTATAATTTTTTAAAATTAATTCTTTGGCTTTTGCATCTAAGTAATTACATAATTCATCTAAAAACATAAAATCTAATGAGTCTATTTTTTCGTACTTTTCATAAATGTATCTCCAATTTATAAAAGCTTCTGAAACATTTTCAATTTTATCTTCAATATTTGTAAAATTTTTTAAACACATTTCATGATGCAAATTTGATTTGAAATCACTATTGGTTTTAGAATATAATTTAAATATTTTATGTCCATTTATTCCCTTTAAATCTTTAAAATCAATATTGTTTTCTAATAAAATTAATTTTAGATATATCTCACATGCAAAAGATTTGTTTACTATAAAAGGAGTTTGTTTGCTTATTATTTTCTTACCATGTGCTGTGACTAGAGGGTGTCCATTAAGTTTAACTTGAGAATTGTCTTTTAAATTATATTTACTTATCAAATCTTCTAATTTAATATTATTAAGTGTTATTTGGCAATAATTTGTCCAGTCCCCTATTTCACTTGGTATAATTAACATTTCTTCAATAGGAACAGCATTTTTAAATTGTCTTGCTGTAGTATACATTATTATTCTATTTTTTCCTTCTGCACTTACATCATCCAAATGTATAAAATTATTATCCATATTTTTCATAATTCTCCTTACAAATTACTATTCATTTGCTTCATCTATATTTAGAATATGTCTCATATTTATTTCTTCTTCTGTTGGTAATTTATCTATTAATTCTTTTAATTGTTCTTTCAATTCATAAGTTGAAACACCTATAGGAACATTTGTGGATTTCAAAGACCAATCTACCGTTATTCTGCTCCTTCCTCTACATAATGATTAACCAATCATAGGTGTATCAAATTCTTTTTTATTGTTTCATTAACTGCTGTTACATAAAATCCTAATTGTCCTATATATTCTGGTTTAAATTCACTTGCTTT
>CAKPDJ010000047.1 GCA_934148875.1 uncultured Bacilli bacterium | reverse complement strand
TGCTATAATTATACATAGTTATTTGTTATAATACTATGTATAATTTTTTTATGGAGGTAAGTATGGATAAACTAACTAAAGAAGAAGTATTACACGTTGCTCATCTAGCTAGAATTGCTGTAACAGATGAAGAGATAAGTAAATACCAAGTAGAATTAAAAAAATTACTAGACGAAGTTGATAAAATAAAAGAAATAGAAGTAATAGATAATGAACTATTAGTAACTCCAGTAGAACACGAATCTGTTCCAAGAAGTGATGAATGTACTCATAGTATATCATTTGATGAGGTTAAAAAGAATGTTCCAAGTAGTATGGGAAATTTTGTAGAGGTTCCGGTGATGGTAAATGAATAGATATTTAGATTTAAGTATAAAAGAACTACATGAATTATTAGTAGAGAAAAAGATAACTCCATTAATGTTAGTAGAAGAAGCTTATAGTAGAATAGAAGAAAATAGTGATTTGAATAGTTTTATTACTCTTAACAAAACAGAAGCAACTACTTATGCTGAAAAACTAGGAAGTGAAGAAGTAGAAAAAGATAATCTATTATGGGGTATTCCTATTGCTATTAAAGATAATATTTCTACTAAAGATTTAAGAACTACTTGTGCATCGCACATGCTAGAAAATTATGTTCCTATTTATGATGCTACTGTAATTGAAAAAGTAAAAGCCAAGAAAATGGTTATCATTGGTAAAACTAATATGGATGAATTTGCCATGGGATCAACAAGTCGTACTAGTTACTTTGGTGCTCCTAAAAATCCAATTGATAAAACTAAAATTACTGGTGGTTCATCAGGAGGAAGTGCCGCTTGTGTAAGAGGTAATTTAGTACCACTTGCTCTAGGAACTGATACAGGCGGCTCAATCCGTCAACCAGCAAGTTATACAGGAATAGTAGGTATGAAACCAACTTATGGTAGAGTTTCTCGTTATGGCTTAATTGCTTTCGGTTCAAGCCTAGATCAAATTGGACCAATGACCAGAAATGTTTATGAAAATGCCTTATTATTAAATAGTCTAGTTGGTAAGGATATTAAAGATTTAACTTCAGAACCACAAGAAGTAGAAGATTTTACTAGACTAATTGGTAAAGATATAAAAGGTATGAAAATAGCTATCCCTAATTATTTTGTTAGTGATATAGTCTCACCTGTAATATTAGAAAAACTTAATAATGTTGTATCTATTTTAAGAGAAAATGGTGCTACAGTTGATTATGTTGATATGAAATATCTAGACCAAGCCGTTACTTTATACCAGATTATTGCGATGGGTGAAGCAAGTAGCAATCTAGCTCGTTTTGATGGTGTTAAGTTTGGTTATCGCAGTGAAAAATCAAATAGTGTTGAAGAAATGTATGCTAATACAAGATGTGAAGGCTTTGGTAAAGAAGTAAAACGTAGAATTATGGTAGGAAGTTATTTACTAAGTGGCGATAATGCCAAAATCTACTACGATAAAGCTTTAGCTATTAGAAATGCTATGAAAAAAGAATTTGATCGTGTATTTAAAGATTATGATTACATTTTTGGACCAACCACTACTACTGTTGCCTATGGTTTAGATGAAAGTTTAGATGATCCAACTAAGTCATTCATGGATGATGTTTTAGTAATACCAGTTAACATGGCAGGTCTTCCTGGTTTAAGTATTCCTATGGGATGTGACACTAATAATATGCCAATAGGTCTACATATCATAGGTAATCGTAATGAAGAAGCTAAAATGTATCAAATAGCTTCCTTCCTAGAAAGTACCTTAAATAAGGAGGTAAAATAATGAACGATTATAAAACTACAGTAGGAATTGAGGTTCACTGTGAACTAAAATCAAATACTAAAATGTTTTCTGATTCCTTAAATAATTACGGTACAGTAGCTAATACCAATATAAATGAAATTGATTTTGCACTACCTGGTACTTTGCCTAATATTAATACTTATGGTATTGAATTAGGATTAAAAGCAGCATTAGCTCTAAACTGTGAAATTAATAAAAAGGTTATGTTTGATAGAAAAAATTATTTCTATCCTGACCTACCTAAAGGATATCAAATAACTCAAGCTAGAAATCCAATAGGTATTAATGGCTATGTAGAAATAGAAGTAGACGGAATAAAAAAGAAAATAGGTATTCATGACATTCATATTGAAGAAGATACATGTAAAAGTACTCATGCTGAGACTAAGTCATATCTAGATTTTAATCGTAATGGTGTACCTTTAATTGAAATAGTATCAGAACCAGATATGGCTAGTGATAAAGAAGCTATGGCATATCTTGAAAAATTGAGAGAATTACTTTTATATACTAATGTCTCAGACTGTAAGATGGAAGAAGGAAGTATGAGATGTGACGTCAACGTCTCAGTATCTAAAACAGATAAACTAGGAACTCGTACTGAAACTAAAAATATAGGGTCAATTAGTAGTGTAGGACGTGCTATTATAGCTGAAACTTCAAGACAAGTAGAAGAATTAGAACAGGGAAACATTATTAGAGAAGAAACAAGACGTTTCGATGAAAAACAAAATCGCACTATTCTAATGCGTGTTAAAGAAACAGGAAATGACTATAGATATTTCCCAGAACCCGATATTCCACCTTTTACTTTAGAAGATAGTTATATTGATAATGTTAAAAACAATATGGAAGTATTACCAGATTCAAGAAGAAAAGTATATGCCGAAGCTGGTATCAATCCTATAAACATTGAAAAAATAATAGCTAATAAACAAATAAGTGATTATCTACTAGATATCCAAGCTAACCTTGTAATAGCTAGTAATCTCCTATTAGGAGAAATCTCAGCTTATCTAAATAAAACTGGTAAAAAATTAGAAGAAACCAAACTATCTAAAGATAAATTTACTATTTTAGTAGATAAATTAGATAAAAAAGAAATAAATAATCAAATCTTTAAAGAAATACTAGTTGAAATAATGGAAACTGATAACGATATCAACAAAATTGTGGAAAACAAAAAAACTGACGCAATTGATGAAGAAAAATTAGTTAGTATTGTGGAAAACATTATTTCACTTAATCCATCAAGTGTTGATGATTACAAACAAGGAAAAGATAGGGCTGTTAAATTCCTAATGGGACAGGTTATGAAAGAAACAAAAGGTAAGGCAGATCCAGCTTTAGCTAATCGCATTCTCCAAGGAGAATTAAGAAAACAATAGTTTGATTGAACTTATAATAAAACTATTGTATAATTAAAAATAGAAGGAGCTAAAAAAATGAAATGGGTAAAAAAGAATAAATTTACTGTAATTGCGATTATTATCTTTGTAGTATTAGCAATTCTAGGATATAAAGCTAAAGAACTATTTTTTCCAAATCAAAGAACAGCTATATATGGGGATAGGTTAGATGGTAAAGTAGTAGTCGAAGAAAAAACATATGATGAAATGAAACAAAAAATAAGTGAAAACGCTAAAGTAAAATCAGCAACAGTACGTGAAAATGGTAGACAAATCAATATTATGGTTAC
Source organism: uncultured Bacilli bacterium (assembly GCA_934148875.1). Lineage (GTDB taxonomy): Bacteria > Bacillota_I > Bacilli_A > RF39 > UBA660 > Alloscybalousia. The sequence goes on along the minus strand of CAKPDJ010000047.1, from coordinate 6,248 downwards.
TGTTAATGAAGACACAAGCAAAGCTGATGCTAAAAAAATAGTAGACAACATTTTAGAACCGTTTTCAGAAAGCCAAATAGGATATTATGATTTTCAAATATTTATAAAAAAAGATTCAGAAGAAGAAAATGATTTTCCAATAATTGGTTATAAACAACACAATAGTTCAAACTTTGTTTGGAGTAAAGATAGAGATAAAACAGAAAAGGATAAATAATTATGAAAAAGAAATTAATTATTATTATTCCCATTTTAATAGCCTTATTAGTATTTGTAGGTGTATATGTATACTTTAATCATGAAGATGCCAAGACAAGCCTAACAGTAAGGGAAAAAAAGTGGATTACGAATAATTCTGACAAAAAATATGATTTTGAAATTGTAAATAACCTACCAATTTATTCAATGGATGGTAGCGGCGTTATCTTTGATTTTATTAATAATTTTGAAATTGATACCAACTTAGAATTTAATAAAATTTCCTATTTAAAAGATACACAACCAACTACTTCAGGCCTTAGAATTCGTATTTTAAATAATGAAACTAGTTTATCAGAACAGGATTTATTAATAGCCGAAGATGGTTATGTAGCAATTAGTAACAACAATACTCGTTATGATAAGGTTACTGATATTAATAATCAAACTATAGGTGCTTTAACTAATGATATAGGTGAAGTTAGTTACTTTCTAAAATCATCTAGTAATTTAACATATAAACCTTATGATGATATCAAAACAATGTTAGCTGATTTAGAAGCAGGAACTATTTCAATGATTATAATACCTCAAATTATGTATTTGGATGAAACATTAGCAAATGATTCATATTATATCAATTATTATTTTACAGAAATGTCTAAAAAATATGTTCTAACTCTAAGTAATGATAATAAAGACTTAAATAATGTAGTAAAGAAATATTATGAAAAATGGAAAAAAACTTATTATGTTTCTACATATAATCAAGAATATCTAAAATATTATATAACTAAAAAGAATATTAATGATAAAACTAAAGCAGCAATGCTTTCTAAAACCTATACTTATGGATATGTTGAAAATGCCCCATATGAATTAGAAGTAGATAAAGTACCATCAGGTATAGCTTCAGAATACATAGCACGCCTAAAAAGATTAACAGGTATAGATTTTACTTATAAAAAATATAAAAATATAAATGCTTTAAATCAAGCTATTGCTAACAAAGAAGTAGATATTTATTTCAACCAAACTGGTATTCAATCATCAGGATATACTAATACTGTTTCTCCATTTGTAGAAGAGTATGTAGTAATACGTAACACTAAAAACAAAGAAAATGTAACTACATTTGAAGAATTAAAGTCAAAAAATATTAACATGTTAGCAGATAGTGCTTTACTTAAATATTTTCAATCAAACTCTAAAGCAAATATAAATGTAGTTAAAAAATTAGACGATTTAACCAAAAATAATAATTTAATCGTTATGGATAAAGAAGTATACTTATACTATAGAAATACTAAATTTAATAAATATGAAGTAATTTATAATAGTACATTCACTAATAATTACACATTTAGCTTACTAGAAAGTAATACTGATTTATTTAAACTATTTAATTATTTAATTACTACCAACTCATACTATAACTATCGTATTAATGGACTTAATTCATTAAATCTATCTTTAGTTGACAGAACTACATTTGAAGAATTCTATTTAATAGTATTAGGTATTATATTATTACCTTTATTAGTATTATTAGCACTATACTTAATATTAAAAAATAAAAAGAAACAAACAAAAGTAAGAAAAGAAGATCGTCGCAAATATACTGATATTTTAACCTCACTTAAAAATAGAAATTATCTAAATCTAAATATGCCAATTTGGGAAGATAGTAAAATATATCCACAAACAATAGTCGTAATTGATTTAAATAATATCAAATACGTAAATGATAATTATGGTCATGAAGCAGGAGATAGTTTAATTGTTGCAGCTGCATCTGCTTTAGTAAATAATCAATTAGAAAATAGTGAAATTATTCGTACTGACGGAAATGAATTTTTAGTTTATTTAGTTGGTTATACTGAAAAACAAATAGATATTTACTGTAAAAAATTAACTAAAGAATTAAAAGAACTACCATATGGTTTTGGAGCAGCTATAGGTTATAGCATGATAATGGATGATATTAAGACTATAGATGATGCCATCAATGAAGCTACTTTAGAAATGAAAACCAATAAAGAAGAATCCAAATAGAAAAGTTAGGTGATTATCTTGGTTCAAAAATCTAAAACATTTATGAAAAGAGTATTAGAAATAATAAAAAAGCCAGAAATGAGAATATTACCAGGTCAACTGGCTTTTTTCTTATTACTATCTATAATTCCACTTTTTGCTATAATAGCAGCTGTAGCCGGTGAGTTTTCATTATCAATAGAGGCGTTAACCAAAATAATTAACGAAAACTTGCCCAAGGAAGTAGCTGATTTTATTATCCAGATAATTGGTGGTAAAAGTATTAGTATAAATATTATTATTTTTTGTATTTCTGGATTTATCCTAGCCTCAAATGGTCCACATTCAATGATAATCAGTTCCAATATTTTATACAAAGTAAAAGATAAAGATTTTTTAACTAGAAGAATAAAAGCTATTTTAATGACCATTATTTTAGTAATCTTATTCCTATTCGTATTAGTAGTACCAGCCTTTGGTGACAAGATAGTCAATTTAATTATCAATATCATAAATAATAATCAAGTTGGAAAAGTAATAAGTACTTGCTATAACATTTTGAAATACCCAACTTCATTACTAATTATTTTCTTCTTTATAAAATTACTATATACAATGGCCCCAGATACAACCATTAAAAGTAAAGATACTACTACTGGTGCCTTTGTTACTACTATAGGGTGGATAATTTCAACTGAAATATATTCGTTTTATGTTTCATCATTTGCAAAATATAACCTATTATATGGTAGCTTAGCCAATTTAATTATATTGTTTTTATGGATATATTTATTATCATATATCTTCGTTCTTGGAATGGCACTTAATGCTAGTAGCTATACCGAATTAATTGATAAAAGTATAGAGTAGTGCTATAATGTAAAAAGGAGAGGGTTGCTGTAATGAAGAAAACAATACAAGATTATCTGAAAAAAATAAGAACTAATTTTATAAAGATATATAAAGATTTTAAGAAAAATCCTAAAAAAACAAGTCAAACTATAATAACTACCTGGATGGAAATAATTAAAAACAATCCTTTGTTTTTTGTATTTGTTGTTACTAATGTTTTTATTGGTATCTTATTAAGATTTTTTACCATTCACACTGTTGAAAACTTGCTTTTAATAAAACCAATTTTAGCTGATTTAGCTATTGTATTATTCTTAGGTGGAATAAGTTTTGGTTTAAAAGAAAAAAATCGCTTTCCATATCTATTATTAGTAAGTTGTATTTTAACCATATTTTGTATTGCCAACTCTATTTATTACACTTTTTATACTTCATTTATTTCTGTATCTCTAATTGCTGCAAGTAGATATGCAGTAAAAGTAGGAGATGCGATTGTTCAAAATGTATTAAGAGTTCAAGATTTTATATATTTATTATCACCACTATTATTAATAGTAACGTACATTAGATTAAAAAAGACAAAGTTTATACAAAAGAATAATGAACTAAAAAGAGATATTCACAAAATGATTAATACCTTTATAGGTGGAGGAATTGTATTATTTTTCTTCTTAATCTCACTAACGCCATTAGAAATAGGTAGATATGCTAATCAGTGGAACCGTGAATATATTGTTATGCGTTTTGGTGTATATGCTTATCAGTTAAATGACATAGTAAATAGTATTAAACCACAAATTACTAGTCTATTTGGTTACGATCAAGCTTTAAAAACATTTAACGAATATTATGAAAATAGATCTGATACTCAAGATTGGTCAAATGAGTATACAGGTATTTTCAAAGGTAAAAACATTTTAGTAATTCATTATGAAAGTATGCAAAATTTAAATATTGGTCTAAAATTTAATGGTGAAGAAGTAACACCAACATTAAATAAGCTAGCTAAAGAGTCTATATACTTTAGTAATTATTATTCACAAGTAAGTAGTGGTACTTCAAGTGATACCGAATTTACTTTTAATACTTCTTTAATGCCTACTAATAATGGAACTGTTTTTGTTAGTTACTTTAATCGTGAATATGTAACTATTCCACTATTATTAAAAGAAAAAGGATATTATACATTTAGTATGCATGGTAATAATGGTTCATTTTGGAATCGTAATACTATGCATGAAACATTAGGCTATGAAAGATTTTATAGTAAAACAGATTACGAAATAGATGAAGTTATAGGTTTAGGATTATCTGATAAATCGTTCTATAAGCAATCAATTAAAAAAATAAAAGAGATTAATGATAAAGGTCAACCATATTATGGTACTATTATTACTTTAACTAATCATACCCCATTTGCAGATACAGATAAATATGGTGAATTTGATGTAGATTTAAAAACTACTAGAATAAATGAAGAAACTGGTAAGGAAGAAGAAGTTGTTTATCCATATTTAGAGGGTACCAAACTTGGAAATTATTTTAAATCGGTTCATTATGCTGATGAAGCTCTTGGTGAATTTATAGATGCTCTTGAAGAAGAGGAAATTTTAGATAATACAGTTTTAGTAATATATGGTGATCATGATGCCAGACTTCCACAATCTGATTATCGTAAATTATATAATTACGACCCAGAAACAGATGGATATATTGATTGCGAAGATGAAAAAAACGATAACACAAATAAAGAAGATACCGAAGAAAAAAATAATTGTGTAAAAATTGATAATAATACGTATGAATTATTGAGAAAAGTACCATTATTAATATATAGTAAGGAGACAAAAGAAAAATTACATCAAGAGGTAACTAATGTAATGGGAATGTATGATGCTATGCCAACCCTTGGTAATATGTTTGGTTTCTATAATAAATACCAATTAGGTCATGATATCTTTCAAATAAAAGATGATAATATCGTTGTTTTCCCTAATGGTAACTGGGTAACAAATAAAATTTACTATAATGCTCAATCAGGAAGTTATTTAACACTAAAGGAAACTGAAATTTCAACAGATTACATTGAAAAATGTAATAAGTATGCAGAGGATTTATTAAATGCATCTAACTCTACTATCGTATTTGATTTAATTAAGAAAACTAAAGAATTAAAAGAATCAAAGGTAGATTATATTGAGGAAAATAAAACAAAAGAAATAATTAAATAGTAGTCGGAAAGACAGAGGCGATTATTTTGGCGAAACCTAAAAAAAGTAAATTAAAAAAAGGAAGAGTTCTAGCAGTAATTCTAATAATAGGAGTTATTTCAGGACTCTTTTATCTTAAGAATAAAAAGGAACTTCAGGTAGTAAGTGTAGTGTCAGAAATAGATAGTTATAACTATTATTTGGAAAGTAATTCAACTAGAATTTATAAAAAATATTATAAAGAATTAGAAAATGAACTAAAGGATAATAAAATAGATGAAGAAAAGTATGCACAGTTAGTAGCTATGCTGTTTACAATAGATTATTATACTTTAAACAATAAGGTTACTAATAAAAATATTGGTGGTGTTCAATTTATTCATAGTAACTTAAAAGAACGATTTATATCAGATTCATCTAACACAGTTTATAAATATGTAAAAAATAATTTATATAAAAATAGGCATCAACAATTACCAGAGGTAAATAACGTAATTGTTAAAGAAATAAATAAAATAAAATATAATCAAAAGGAATATAAAGATGACTCAGCATATGAGGTAAAATTAGAAATAGGATACGTGAAAGATTATGATTATCCTAAAGATATTACTATTAGTATTATTCATGAAAATAATAAACTAGTAATTGTTGAAATAAAATAGGAAAAATGATTGCTAAATAATACCAAAAATTATATAATGTAAATGTAATAATAGAGGATATAAGTATTTTACTTAGAGATAACGGTTATTTTTGATAAAAGCTGTTACAGAAAAATAAGAATAAATTATTTTATGATATTTGATATAGTGCTTTTTTTTAAATACTCTTATTAGCTATTATGTGTTTTTAAGTAAAATACTTAGAAATAGGTAAGGAGTATGAAAATGAAAAATAGAGGAAAACAAATAGTAATAACAGTATTAGCTATAGTAAGTTTAATAGTAATAA
>CAKPDJ010000046.1 GCA_934148875.1 uncultured Bacilli bacterium | reverse complement strand
TATTTGTTATTTATGTAAAATCATACTAAAGGTTGCATTTAACTTTTAAAAGTTGCATTTACCTTTAAATTTGAGCATTTTTCTATGATAATTCCTTTTCAATAATCCATTTGATATCTTCAATAGCCTTATCAACGTTAAAACTACCGTTGCCTATTGGATAAAAAACAGAATAGAATTTATAACTAGTTCCATTCAATTCTTTAATAAAAGTTTGTTTTCTAACTTGTGATACTGAAATTTTTTCTCTTAAAACAATAGAACTTACTTGGTTACCAAATAAAATGATAACTTTAGGTTTAATTATTTCAAATTCTTTTTCTAATAGATGCAAATAATTCAAATATACTGAGTCAGGAAGTTCTCTTGCATCTATTTGCGTACATTTTCCTAAATTAGTTATAAAATAGTTATGCTTTATAACGTCATTATATACTTCAATAGCAAAATCTTCACTCCACTCGCTTCCCTTAATGTTTCTGATTTCATTATATATATCTTCATCTAGTAGATTTAATTTATAAAATAATGTCCAAACATTTTTAGTACCTATCCATGGTGACTTAGGTCCATGCCAGTTTTTACTTGAAGCAATATTTCTGCCAGTTGGATTCATAAAAACAAAACATATATCTGGATTATTAGTACATCCACCATTATAAATAGAATCAAGTTCTTTGGCTCCATATTTTACTTGAAGTTTATCATATTCCTTATTTAAATCTTGTATATTCATATATTACCTCTCTATATCTAGCAGTTTTTTCTTTATATCTAAGCCACAGGCAAAGCCTACTAATTTCCCATTTTTACCAATGACACGGTGACATGGGATAATAATTAATATGGGATTATTATGAATAGCACCACCTACTGCTCTTACTGCTTTAGAATTACCAATTATATTAGCTATATCTAAGTATGATACTGTTTTGCCATAAGGAATGGCAGTTAAAGACTTCCAAACTTTGTGCTGAAAATCGGTACCATAAAATTCAAATTTACAGGTAAATTTTGTCCTAGTTTTATTAAAATATTCTATTAATTCTTTTTTACATTTTTTTATTATATCATTTTCATTTATCTCTGTATTTTGATTACTTACTAGTTCAATTCCAATAATACTACTGTCGTTAGCTAATATTTTTAATAACCCAATTTCTGTTTTTAAATAATCTATATATTTCATACTTCACCATTCATATCTAATAAATTTAAAAATAAACAAACTGGAGTTAATAATCCTATTCCGCCTGGTACTGGAGTTATAGAAACATTACTATCAATATTATTTAAATCAACATCGCCAACTAATTTACCATTGAGATAGTTTGTTCCAACATCAATAATTATCTGATTATCCTTAAAATAATCTTTAGTAAAATAATTAGCTCTTCCTATCGCAGTAATTATGATATCTGAAGCTGTTATAATACCTTTAATGTCACTAGTCTTAGAATCACACAAAGTTACATGGTATTTATCTTTTAGTAACTTATATAATGGATATCCAACCAAATTACTTTTGCCAATAATAGCTATTTTTTTATTTTCTAAAGTAATATTATAATTATTTATTAGAAGTAATATAGCTCTAACAGTTGGGGGAATAATTTTAATACTTTCTTGATTATATGTAGTAACACCATCTACATCTTTTAGAGGATTAATATAATCTACTAGTTCTTGATAGTTAAACTTTTCTATAATTGGTTTCTGTATCATAATACCAGTTATTTTATTATCTTCATTACACTCTTTTATTTTTGATATAATTTCTTCTTTAGAAGTTATTTCGGAATAGCTGTATTCTATTATTTCTATATCTAGCAATTCAGCTAGTTTCTTTTTACTATTTAGATATACTACATTTTCAGGAAAATCTCCTATTTTAATAATTACTAACTTTAAATCTTTATCTATAGTTATTTTTTTTAATTTCTCTAATTCATATTCTTTTATTTTTTTACATGTTAATAACTGCATATTACCACCATTTTTATTATACTAAAGAAAAGATGACATTTCCATTTATTTTAGAAATATCATCTATTTAATTTTAAAGCATAACATTTTTCATATGTATATGGGGTTAATTCGCTAACACTTGGGTCTGTTATTATTCTACCTAAATAATCTTTCTTACTAATTATGCCATTGAAACCATTTTTATGAGACCATAATCCGCTTTTATTTTGCCTTAGAAAATGAAAATCCATGAGCTTATCATGATATTTTTCGATTAGCAAGGCTATTTTCCATTCATCTATTTTTATTTTTTCCATTGGATTTACTTCACGGTATTCGATATCTAGTGCTTTTAAATCGCCAGCTATACCATTAATTAATGCTTCATACTCAAAATACTCTGTACCATTTAAACTTGAAGTTCCAGAAATTATACCAGGATTATAGGCACCAATACAAATATCATTTTCTCTAACATCTAATCCAAGTGCATAAGCATAACAGTTGGTTGAATACATATTTACCCAATTTTCAGGATACATTTGAATTTTTCCTTTAATTTCATTTAAAGACATTTTTAGCATGATAAACTCCTTTTCTATTGGTGCATATCATAACACAGAATTAAAAAAAAGTGAATATTAATTCACTTAATTAATTTCTAGATATAAATTCCATTTTGTCTTTCTCTATTACTTTTTGTGTCTTCAGTTTCATATTTTGGAATGATTATAGCTTTATTTTCTTTCAAACTCTTAGCAACATCAATTATTCTTTGATTATAAGAACCCCTAAAAATAGCTTTATAATTTTTCTTAGATAATTCAAACTTGCCATCTACCAAAACATCAATTTCTTTTAAAAAGTCCATAATTTCCTTTTTGGTTTTAGATAATGTTAAAAGTTGTTCAAAAGTATAACCGGTATAGGTCCAAATATTATAACCTTTTTTTCTAGCATATTTCGCTATCTCACTACATTCCTTTGGTTGCATAAATGGATCCCCTCCAGAAAAAGTAATACCAGTTTGACCTTCTAAAGAATCTATTATTTCATAAATTTCTGCTAAATCAACTAAAGCTCCACCTTTTAAGTCATGAGTTTCTGGATTATGACATCCTAAACAGTTATGGGGACAACCTTGTGTCCAAATAACTGTTCTAATGCCTTCTCCATCAACTATAGAATCTGGTTGTAAGTATGCTGCAAGTCTTATTTTCATTAAGCTTTGCACTTCTCTTCAGAGATAACTTCTTTGATACCTGTATGTTTTACACGATCGTGTTCTTCTGCACGTTTACCATTATTGAAACGAGATACATCTCCTGATAAGTAACCAGTTACTCTTCTAATCCTTTCAAATTTTACGCCTTCTCCTACTATTTTTTCCATATTTACACACTCCTTTTTTTATTTATCTATTTATTATCTACCACAGTTGCAACCAATTTCATTCAAATGTTCCATTGGAACACCTTCAAATTCATGTCTTCCGCATCCAGGACAAACATCATTAATAATTCCAACATAACCACATACTGGATCTCTATCTACTGGGTGGTTAATAGCTCCATAACCAATTCCAGCTTCTTTCATCATACGAATTACACTTTCAAATGCTTCTACATTGTTTACGGTATCACCATCTAATTCGATATAAGAAATGTGACCTCCATTAGTTAGGTTATGATATGGTGCTTCTGTATATAATTTATTCTTAATACTAATATTATAATAAACTGGTACATGGAAGCTGTTAGTATAATAATCTCTATCTGTTACTCCTTTGATTTTACCGTAAATAGCTTTATCAATATTTACAAATCTACCACTTAATCCTTCAGCAGGGGTTGCAATTAAAGTAAAGTTTAAATTGTATTCCTTACAGTATTCATCACAACGTTTTCTCATGAATTTAATAATTTCAAGTCCTAATTTTTGGGCTTCTTCACTTTCACCATGATGTTTACCAATTAAAGCTTTTAATGTTTCAGCAAGACCAATAAAACCAATGGTTAAAGTACCATGCTTTAATAGTTTTCTTAATCTATCATTAGGCCCTAGTTTTTCTCCACCTGCCCATAATCCTTGTTCAATTAAGAATGGGAAGTTGTATGGATGTTTACTACACTGTAATTCAAATCTTTCTAGTAATTGATCTCTTACTAAATCCATCATTTCACCAAGTTCTTGATAGAAACCTTTCATATCTGCTTTTTCTCTTTCTTTTAAGCAAATACCATGTTTAATACCAATTCTAGGTAAATTAATCGAAGTAAATGATAGATTACCACGACCACCTGTAGTTTGATTATCTAAATCAGTTACATCAGCCATTACTCTAGTACGGCATCCCATATAACCTACTTCTGTACGATAATCTCCTTCTTTATAATATTCTAAGTTAAATGGTGCATCTAAGAATGAGAAGTTAGGGAATAATCTCTTAGCTGATACACGACAAGCTAACTTAAATAAATCATAGTTTTTATCTTCAGGATTATAGTTAACTCCCTCTTTTACTTTAAAAATAGATACTGGGAAGATTGGAGTTTCTCCTTTTCCTAATCCTTCTTCTGTTGCTAGTAAGAAGTTTTCAATTACCATTCTTCCTTCTGCAGATGTATCAGTTCCAAAGTTAATAGATGAAAATGGTACTTGAGCTCCAGCTCTAGAATGCATTGTATTTAAGTTGTGAACAAATGCTTCCATAGCTTGGAATGTTGCACGATTAGTTTTAGCTAATGCTTTTTCGTATGCTTTATGGAATCCTTGTTTTAAGATTTCACTATCCTTACAGTAGCTATCAAAGATTGTAGCATCAATTTCAATGCTTGTTAATTTATCTATTTCTTTAGCTATTTTATCCATATTTACAAAATTTAGCATATCTTCATAGTCTAATAAATCGTAGATTTGTTGCTTATACTGTTTCTTGAATGTTTTAAGTACACCTGGAGCTAGGTAAAAATCAAATGCTGGAATACTTTGTCCTCCGTGTTGGTCATTTTGGTTAGATTGAACAGCTATTGCAGCAAGTGCTGAATAACTAATAATATCTTGGGGTTCTCTTAAATGACCATGTCCAGTTGAAAAGCCATTTTTAAATAATCTGTCAAGTTCAATTTGCATACAAGTTGTAGTACCCATTGGTAGGAAATCCATATCATGAATATGAATAGCTCCACTATCATGTGCTTCACTAAATTTTGGTTTCATTAAATAACTCTTAGCAAATTCTTTTGATACAGTAGAACCATACTGTAGCATAGTTCCCATGGCAGTATCACCATCAACATTAGCATTTTCTCTTTTGTTGTTGTCTTCGTTGGCTGACTTTAAACCAAGGCCTTCAATTGTTTTTAAAAATTTATGAAGTTTCTTTTCTTCAGAAAATAATAATCTTGATTGATTTCTTCTTTCACGATATTCTGAAAAAAGTTCATATACATCTTGATAACCCTTTTTCTTTAAAGCTTCCTCTATTAAGTCTTGAATTTGTTCAATTTTAATCTTATCTTGATCTTTGAAATCATGTTCAATTCGAGAAACTACTTCTTTATATACAATTTGAATATCTTTTTCAGTATATTTTTTTTCTTCGTCGTCACCATTAATAACGGTTACATGATCAAATCCCTTCTTGATTGCTAAAGCAATTTTTGCTCCATCAAAATCAACTTTTTTACCATTACGTTTAATAACAGTAAGATTAGAAATTTTTTCTAATGTGTCTAACATAATTACTCCTCACTTCCTAATATCTTGATAATTTCATTGTAGTATTTTGCGTTTTTGCAGTCAATAATTTTTACTAAAAAAATTGATACTTTACATTTGTCCATTTTATTAAAATTGATTTTTTTATTTTTTTGTATAAAGTTAATATTAAGTTAATATTTGCTTGTTATCTTTATAAAATAAGACTAATATTTTAATTTATTAAAATTGAAATATATTTAAAATTTTTTGTTTTTTTCAATTTTTCATTTTTATACAATCTTTATTTTTTAAATTTTTCTAATTTTTTTCTGTTCGATTTACACAATAAAAAACAGAAAACTACATTCTTTTACAACTGTAAAATTCTGTTTTCTGTTTTTTTATTTACTATTCTTTTTTTCTAAATCATATTCATATATATAATGGTCAATTTCATCATGCATAAAATTGCCAATACGTGTAGCACCAATATTAGCTAAAGCTTTAATTGATTTTTCATTATCATTTCTAACGGTAAAAATTGGTTTACTTATACCATGCTCTAATAGAACATCTCTTAGCATTATAAAAGCTTGTTTAGAATAGTGTTTTCCTTTGTATTCATCTTTTATATATGCACCATAATTGCCTAGATATAACTCGCTTTCTAGCATTTTAAATCTAACTTCTACTTCACCAATTACAGTTTTTGTATCATGCAGTGTTACATTATATTTAAAACCATCTGGATTATTATCTCTAGTATCATGAATATTTATTAAATATAAATCAACTGCCTGCCCAACAATGGTTGGTGGCATTTCTAAATAAGCTTTCTTCTCTAAATCTAAAAGTTTCTTTTTTAATGTGAATAATTCACGTATTTTGTTATCTAATTCAGCAGTATTATTTTTTTCATATAATAATTCAAGAGATTTCTGTATTTCATCAATTGAATCGGCTGTATTATATATTTCAGTAATTAGTTCCATATTAATCCTCTAATAAACTAAGAGAAACCTTTTCTTGATCCTTTTTTATGTCAATTACATAACAATCAACTATATCACCAACACTAAATAATTCTGATGGATGTTTAATATATTCTTTTGATAGTTTGGAAATATGAGCTAGTCCATCATTATGAAGTCCAATATCGATGAATAATCCAAAATCAACTACATTTCTAACAGTTCCCTGTAGTTTATCACCAATATGTAAATCTTCTACGTGTAGGACATCACTTTTTAAAATTGGCTTAGGCATTTCATCTCTAGGGTCTCTATTTGGCTTTGATAATGACTTAATAATATCTTCTAGTGTATAAATATCTGTTTTTAGTTCTTTAGCCATTTCTTCTATATTAACTGTACTTAATAAATTAATTAGTTTTTCTTTACCAATATCTAATGTAGTACAGTTAATTTTATTTAATAATTCTAGTGTTATATCATAACTTTCTGGGTGAATATCTGTAACATCTAAAATATTATCACCGTCAGTTATTCTTAAAAAACCAATAGCTTGTTCATAAACTTTATCACTTAATATCTTTTCTTTTTTTAATTCTTCTCTGGAATTAATTTTTCCTTTACTTTCACGATATTTGATAATTTTATCAATATAAGTTTTGGTTATTCCTGATACATATTTTAATAATGATGGAGAGGCTGTATTTACGTTAACACCAACATTGTTTACTGCTTTTGTTACTACGAAATCTAGACTTTCTTTTAAATCTTTTTGAGGTACATCATGCTGGTATAGTCCAACGCCTATTCCTTCTGGTGGAATTTTTACAAGTTCAGCAAGAGGGTCTTGTAGTCTTCTACCGATTGATACAGCACTTCTTTCATTAGGAGATAAGTCAGGAAATTCCTCTTGAGCTACCTTCTCTGTACTGTAAATAGATGCCCCTGCTTCACTTACAATAATATATTCTACTTTTCTGTCAAGCGTTTTAATAATTTCAGCTACTAGTGCTTCACTTTCACGAGAAGCAGTACCATTACCGATAGCTACTATATCAACGTTATATTGATTCAATAAATTTTTTAGTATTATTTTACTCTGTTCTAATGAAGCGTTAGATGATGCAAAAGGTTTAATAACAGTAGAAAATAAATACTTTCCGGTTTTGTCAATTACTGCAAGCTTACATCCATTAGTATATCCTGGGTCAAAAGCTAAAACTATTTTTTCTTTAATTGGTGGTTGTAGTAATAAACTTTCAACATTTTTACCAAAGTTATCAATAGCTACAACATTAGCTTTATCGGTTAACTCACTTCTTATTTCCCTTTCAATTGATGGATAAATTAATCTTTTTAAACTATCTTTAGTAGCTTCTTCTACTTCACCTGTTACAAAGCTATTTTTATTTTTGATTAGTTTTGATTCTAAATAAGAAATAATTTCTTCTTGATTTACATCAATAGATACAGTTAGTACCTTTTCATCTTCTGCTCTATTAATAGCAAGAATACGATGCGGTTTTATATTTCTTACTTCTTCCTTATAGTCATAATACATTTCGTATACTTTCTTTTCGTCATTATTATCTTTTTTTACTTTTGTAGATAAAATACCATTTCTAAATACAAAACTTCTAATCCATTTACGATAACTAGCATTATCACTAATCCATTCAGCTATAATGAATTTAGCTCCCTCTATAGCCTTTTCTACAGTATCAACATTTTCGTTGATAAACTTTTTAGCTAATTCTTCTAAGCTACCAGTAGTTGGAAATGACATCATCATTTTAGCAAGTGGCTCTAATCCATTTTTTATAGCTTCTGTCGCTTTGGTTTTCTTTTTTTCCTTATATGGACGATATAGATCTTCTACTTCTACTAATTTCTGGCACTTTAAGATACTTTCTTTTAACTCATCAGTTAAAAGTCCTTTTTCATCAATTAGACGAATAACATCCTCTTTTCTTTTTAATAGATTTACTTGATATTCATATACTTCATTGATACTACGAATTATTTCTTCGTCAAGTGCTCCTGTTGCTTCTTTCCTATAACGAGCGATAAAGGGTATAGTATTACCTTCACTTAATAAATTTAAAACAGTTTCTACCTGTTTAGGTTTAATATTTAAATTATTACTTATTTCTAAAATTATATCTTGATTCATAACTATCCTCCGTTTACTATTTTATCAGACAAAAGAAAAAAAGTTTAGTTTGTTTACTAAACTTTACTATATTTTGAAGAATTTTATCTAGTTAACATATAAACTCTTTTTTCTTCGTCTTCTACTGTATAGTCAACATACATAGCTTCTATACCTGTTGCATGTTCAATTTCTTCAGCTACATAATTGTTTACTTCTTCATCATTTTTGTTTACTATAATGTGTTTTACATCTGCTGGATCATTTTCAAATCCAAAGTATTCTGGTTCAATATATAAACCTGGTTCAGTATGAATATTAGATAAATCGATTTCAGCTATTTGTGGTCCATTTTTAGTAAATGAATAATTTATAATTGGTTTTTCTACTTGTTTTTCTTCTTCCTCTGCCTCTAATGGTAATGGTAATGTTTCATCTTTCTTAGCTTTACGTTCAGCTTTTTTAGCTTTTCGTTCAGCCCTTCTAGCCTTGCGTTCAGCTTTACGTTTGGCCTTTTTAGCTTTACGCTCAGTTTTTTTGTCTTTTGCTGATGATAGCTCTTCTTCTTCATCAAGTGGAGCTTCTCCATCCTTTTTAGCTTGTTTTAAAGATTCAATAACTCTTCTAAAAATATTCATTTCCTTTTTTGGTTCTAAATCAATATCGTCTTCTATTTCTTCATCTTTTGATTGTGATTCTGTAATTTCTTCAGAATCAAGATCTATTATTTCTTCTTCATCTGGAAGTGGTAACTCCTCTTCCTTATTTTTACTAAATTTATTTTTTAATCTTTTAAATAAACTTGGTTTTTTAGTCTTTTCTTCTTCATCTTCTTTTTCTTCTTCTATATCTTCTTCTACTAAGTTTTCTTCTCTCATTTTTCTCATTTCATTATATCTTTGTAAGCAATCAACTCTTACGCAATCGTTAATAGCTAACCACCCAAATGCTACAATTGTCATAGGTACCTTAAAGGTTAAAGGTAATGGTAAAAATGATACTTTAGCTAATAGTCCACCTGCAAATGCAAATGCAACTATTGATAGTATTAAAACTATCTTACTTTCTTTATATTCTTTTTCCATATTATTTATCTCTTCTCTTTTCATAATATATCCCCCTCTTTTTTTATGCTCTGTATTATAGCATAAAACTTTATAAAAAGCAAGTATTTTTTCCATTTAAAAAGTGCCTAAGCTGTAGAGTTACAATTGATGTGACACCATGTAAGTACAAAAAAAGCAAAAAATCCGATAAAATATTAATTGAACAAA
>CAKPDJ010000045.1 GCA_934148875.1 uncultured Bacilli bacterium | reverse complement strand
TTTTCTATGTAAATTTATAAAATCACATATGTAAACCTCCTTCAAAAATAATTCCAGTTTTATTTTAAAATGAAAGAAAGCAACAATAATAAAAAAAGTATTTGCAAATTTGTAATTACTGTGTTATAATTTAATGCGTTAGTAATCCGCTGTTACTTGTTTGATATGATTACTGTTGAAACAAGAAAGGAGAGATATCGTATGACAAATGTAATTGATAAAATTACTGCTAAACAACTAAACCCTAACGTTCCTGAATTTCGTGTAGGAGATACTGTTAGAGTAGATGTTAAAATTATTGAAGGTAAAAGAGAAAGAATTCAAGCATTCGAAGGAATCGTAGTTTCTCGTAAGAATGGTGGAGTTAATGAAACTTTCACTGTTAGAAAAATATCTTCAGGAGTTGGAGTAGAAAGAATTTTCCCACTTCACTCACCAAAGATTGCTGGAATTACTGTTATCAAAAAAGGTAAAGTAAGACGCGCTAAATTAACATTCTTAAGAGACAAAGTTGGAGCATATAAGATTCCAGAAAGAAGAGATAAATAAGGCGTTGCCTTATTTTTTCTTTTAGGTGATAGTTATGGATAATGCTAAAAAGGTTTTTAGGGAAGTGATCCCTTATTTAATTATTATTATTGTGGTTTTACTTATTAAGGCTTATATATTCACACCTGTTATTGTTAATGGCCCAAGTATGATGGATACTTTACATGATAAGGATATTATGATTTTAGATAAGATTGGCATGAAAATAGGTGGAATTGATCGTTTTGATATAGTAGTAATTCAAACAAGCCGAAGTAAAATAATTAAAAGAGTAATAGGCTTACCAGGTGAAACTATAGAATATAAAGATAATAAATTATATATTAATGATAAAGAAATAGAAGATCCATATCCTAGTCAAGTTACTAGTGATATAGAAAAACAAATTATTCCAAATAATACATATTATGTACTTGGTGATAATCGTACTGATTCTGTAGATAGTAGAATACTAGGACCGATTGATAAAGATAAAATATTAGGTCATGCAACATTTATTATTTATCCGTTCAATAGGTTTGGAAGTAGGTAGAGAAATCTATCTTTTTCTATTGTACTAATTAGTTATTTCTAAATTAAGGGAGTGTAAAAAAATGAATAAAGAGAACAACTTACTAAAGGACAGAGCGTGGATTGAAATTGATTTAGATAATTTGGAACATAATATAAATGAAATTAAAAAAATTATTTCTGATAAAACTGAAATAATGGCTGTAGTTAAAGCTAATGCTTATGGACATGATAGTATTTTAATAGCACAGAGGTTAACTAGTATAGGTATTCAAAATTTTGCTGTAGCTACACTTGAAGAGGGAATAGAATTAAGAAAACATGGCATATCAGGTAATATTTTAATACTTGGGTATACAAACTTTGACGATTTAAAATATGTTATTGAATATGATTTAATTCAGACAATCGTTGATTATAATTATTCAGAGACTATTAAACTACTTAATTTACCTAACAGATTAAAATGTCACGTAAAAATAAATACTGGTATGAATCGGATTGGTGAAAAGTTTGATGATATTGATAAACTTTTAGAAATATATAATAATCCATATTTGGATATTTTAGGTACATTTAGTCATTTGTGTGTAGCTGATTCAAACAAAAAGGAAGATATTGAATTTACTTATAAACAAATTAATAACTTTGATAATTGTATTAATAATTTAAAAAATAAGGGTTGTGATGTTGGTAAAATTCATATCCAAAGTAGTTATGGAATTGTTAACTATAATGAATTAAAATATGATTATGTGCGTGCTGGAATTTTAATGTATGGAGTAGATGGAGAAGTTAATGCATATAAAAAGATAAATATAGATATAAAACCAGTATTATCTTTAAAGGCTAGGATTACTAGTATTAAAGAAATTGATAAGGGTGACAGTATAAGTTATGGAAGAACTTATGTAGCTAGTAAGAAGCAGAAAATAGCTACTATATCGTTGGGTTATGCTGACGGGCTACCTAGAAATTTATCTAATAAAGATATGCTTGTAAAAATAAATAATAGTTACAGAAAAGTATTAGGTAAGATATGCATGGATCAATTAGTAATTGATATAACAGATGTTGATGATGTGAAAGTTGGAAGTGTTATTTATTTAATAGATAGTAGTGATAGTAACTTATCAGCTGAATTGTTGTCAGAAAAAGCAGATACTATAACATATGAATTACTGTGTAGATTAGGAAACAGACTACCTAGAATAATTAAATAGTTATAATAGTTTCATTTATGAATAGAGTATTATGAGGTGTTAGTATGAGTAAAGTAAAAATACCAAATTATTCTTTGTCGGAGGAATTAATTAATTCAATATCTCACGGAGTAGCATCTATTTTTAGTATTGTTGGTTTAATTATGTTAGTTATTAAAGCGGCTAATAAGGGTGCTATGGCAGTAACTACTGTTACTCTTTTTGGAACTACTATGATTATTCTTTATACTATTTCGTGTATATATCATGCTTTGTCACCAAAGATTACTGGTAAAAAGGTTATGAGGGTAATCGATCATTGTAATGTTTTTTTACTCGTGTTTGGAACTATTATTCCCGTAGCATTAGTAGGAATAGAGGGATATCTTGGTTGGACTTATTTTTCCATTGTTGCCTTAGTTACTTTAATTGGAATAGTGTTTTCGGCTATTGATGTTGATAAAAATCAGAAGATAGAAGTTATTTGTCATCTAATAAATGGCTGGAGTGTTACTTTATTTTCAAAAACACTTATTACTAATATTGGAACAGTAGGCTTCTTATTTGTTGCTTTGGGTGGAGTGATGTATTCGTTAGGTGCTATATTGTATGGAATTGGTTCTAAGAAAAAATATATGCATTCTGTTTTTCATTTCTTTTGCATATTTGGAACCATATTTCACTATTTAGCTATATATTTATATATATTATAATCTAGTTATTGAATCAACTTAATAGAGTTGATTTTTTTTATAAAAAGCAGAATTTTATATTTTTAACTATTTATTAGTTATGGTGTTATTATGATAGTTTTATTTATAAAGTATAGTGTTTGTTTATTTTAAAAACTTTAAATTTATTAAAAAAATAATGGATGGACTATTTACATAATCAATTTATTATGTTAAACATAACATATGTTAGGTAACATGTGTTACCGAAGGAGGATGTATGCCGAAGCAAACACAAACTTCAAAAGAAGATGTAATAAATGTAGGAATGCAAATAGTAAGAGAAACTGGAATTGATAGTGTTAATGCTAGAGCGATAGCTAAAGTCTTGAATACTTCAGTTCATCCTATATTTCATCACTTTAAGAATATGGAAGAATTAAAAAAGACATTATATGATAAGGGTGTAGAAGTATATAAAGAATATATGGAACGTGGTGTAAACGGTGATTATTCTTATCGCTCAATTGGTATTAACTACATAAAATTAGCACGGGAAGAACCTCATATTTTTCAAATGTTATTTATGAATAAAACTAACATGACGTTAGATGATTTTATGAATAATGATAATGCTTATAGTTATATAGAGAATGTTATATCAAAAGAGGTAAAAATAAATCGGGAAGAAATCCTTTCTTTTCATAAGAAAATGTGGTTTTTTACTCATGGTATAGCAACCTTAGTTACTAATAAGACATGCGTATTAACAGATAAAGAAATAAATGAATTACTAGTTGAAGAATTCTTTGCTTTATTAAAATTACAGGAATTTAAGCAAAGCAAAGAGTGAAGTGAAATAATTAATTATTTAAATACTCAAAGTTAGGAGGAATTTTATGTCAAATGTATTAGAAATGGGAATTGGGTTTAGTAGTGTAATTATTATTTTAATAATTTTGTATTTTGTAATTAAATGGTCTGTCAAAAATGCTATTAAAGAGGCATATGAAGATATAACTGGTAAAAGATAAAAAAAAGAAAAGAAACATTAAATGAAATTAAGTCTGCTTATACTGAAGTTAAAAATAAAAGAAAAGCAAAAGGAAAAAATAATTAGTATTAATATTTTTTAAAGGAGAAGCAAAATGAAATACTTTTTTATAGTTGGTGGACTTGTTTTAGCATGTGTATTGTGTTTTCTAGCTATATATATTAATAAGAAAAATAATAAGTAAATATATTAATGAGTTATTAATTGATGAATTACTATATATGATTTTGGTATAGTAATTGAAGATATAAAGTTTAATGATTGATTATATAATAGTATTTTTATAATATATTATTGTTGATTTAATATTATTGGATGTATTTATGTGTGATTTAATTTAATCTAATGCACTATAGGGTAATAACTAAATAATATAGAAGGGTGATAGTATGTCAGTATTTTATATATTTATAATTTTGGTATTTGGATATGTAATTATTAATTGTATTTTGGATACTAATTCACCAGAGGAAAAAATATGGACTGTTTTGGTTGATAAAAAAATCGAGTCCTTTTTTGATGCAAATAATGTTATGTGTGAGAGTTATGTGTTATCTTTTATTATTCAAGGTAAAAAGAAAAATTTTGATGTTAGTTACGCTAATTATAAAAAACATGAAGTTAATGAAAAAGGAACACTGGTTTATAAAAGAAATAAGTTTGTTGATTTTATTGTTAAAGATAGTTAATTAAGGGATGTGAAAAGATGATAAGATATATTTGCTTATTAAGAGGAATAAATATAAGTGGTAAAAATAAAATTTCTATGACTGAATTGAAGAAGGAGTTTGAACTACTTAATTATAGTAACGTAATTACTTATATAAATAGTGGCAATATTATTTTTTCTTCTGATACTGATGATAAGAATGTTATTATTAATGCCATTAAGAAAATGATAATAAGTAAATTTCAACTAAATATACCTGTATTTATTATGACTGTATCAGAACTTAATGATTTATTAACTCATGTACCAAGGTGGTGGGGTACTAACAATAAGAATATATATGATAATGTTATTTTTATAATTTCACCATATACTTGTAATGAAATATGTGATGAAATTGGTAGTCCTAGAGAGGAATATGAAAAGATAGAAAAATATAAAAATATTATTTTTTGGTCTTATGATTTAGCCAATTATAGGAAGACGAATTGGTGGAGTAAAACTGCTAGTGTTGGTGTAAATACTAAAATCACTATAAGAACAGCAAATACTGTAAGAAAACTACTAGAGCTTGCTAACAAATAGTTGATTTTAGACAAATTAAATATGGATTTATGTTGATATGTAGTCATATGAATATGTTTTGCATTTATACACTTTTATGGTATAATAGTGGACGTTTGAGGGTGATTACTGTTGAGAAAATATAACACGAAAGATTTGTATGTCGGTATTTTAACTGGGATTGATTTGATTGATGGTGAAAATATGTCATTAGTTAATAACATAAACGGTAGTAAACCTTTTATTATTTTTAAAAAAATAATAGAAGAGGTAGAACGTTCGTATTATTACGATCAAAATATGTTGTTTTGGGGTGTTGATATATTTACAAATAAAAAGTATTTGTTACTTGCTTCTAATGGGTTTACTGCACATAAAAAGCTTTCTGCAGGAAGTTTTGTTATTACTAAAAGTATACCAATTGAACAGTTTATGGATGTACCTAAGTACATAATTAGTGAAAATGAATTATTAAAAATATATGAAAAAATTAATGCTGTTAGTAGTTATGATGATGTATCTTCTAAAGGTGCTGATGATATTAATATTAAAGATGGATTTCTTAGACTAATATTAAAAACGAATGAAAAATTATCAAGTTCTAATCTTGATATTAATGAAAAAGATAAATTTAGTCAGAAACTAGTATCTTTGGCTAAGGAATATATTGATAGAATATCTAATCTTCAAACAAATACTATTGTTTTGACTTTTGATACAGAAAGTAGTATTTTTATGGAATTTGTTAATAAATTAGTTGAAATTGAGCTTGAAATAGATAATGAAAGTTCAAGACATGTTTCTAACTTACAGAACCAACTTGAAAGTTTAAAGAAAATTTTAGGTAGTTATGACAATTAATAATTTATATGTTGCTGACTTAAGAAAGAAAATTATATATTTTTGTTCTTTTTTTTATACTCTACAATATGTAGAGAACTACTACTAAGCAAATGTGATATATTTTAATTGGAGGTGGTACTGTGATATATTTAATGAGACACGGTCAAGATGATGAAAGTTATATTGGTGGTTGGAGTGATGTAGCATTAATTGATTCTGGTATAGATGAAGTTAAAAGAACATCAGAATGGATTAATGAAAATATACTAATTAAACAGATATTATGTAGTGATATCTTTAGAGCTAGACAGACTGCTGAAATAGTAAATAGTTATTTAAAAGTGCCGATATGTTATAGCAGTGAACTTAGAGAACAAAATAAAGGCTTATTAAATGGTGCCGTTGTTAAAGAGGTTGAAACAAGTAAATACTCACATTTATTACACGATGTTAAAATTGACACTGTATATCCAAATGGTGAATCATTATATCAACTTTATTGTAGAATTAATGAATATTTAGATAAAATAATTAATTTGGATGATTCTACTTTAATTATTACTCATAGAGGTGTTATTAACATGATATATTATATTTTGGAAGGTAAAAGCTTAGATATGAATAAGAAACAATTTGGAGTAGAAACAGCTTCTTTGCATGAACTAGATACACAAAAAATGATGATTAAAAGGATTAGGTGATAGAAATGGAAAAGAGAATTGTATTAACTGGTGGTCCTGGTAGTGGAAAAACAACAGTATTAAATAATATTGTTAAAATATTTAGTAATCAAGGAGTTAAGGTAATTGTAGTTAGTGAAACAGCTACTGAACTTATCAATGCTGGAATAAAATGTTTTGGTGATGATAATATTGACTTGATAGATTTTCAAGAGTTAGTGATGAGATTGCAATTAAGTAAAGAAAATATTTATGATATGTCTGTTGAAATGTATAAGAGGCAGCATCCAAATCAAGATATATTAATTATATATGATAGGGGTACAATTGATAATAAGGCTTATATTAATGAAAGTGAATTTTCTGAGGTATTAAGTAGATTAAATAATGCTAAGTCTTATTTTGAACTTTTAAATAAGTATGATTTAGTTATTGATTTAGTTGGGGCTAAGGAATTTTATACTTTAGAGAATAATAGTGCTAGAAGTGAAAATGTAGATGAAGCTTTGAGTCTTGGAGTAACTACTTTGAAAAGTTGGATTGGACATCCTAAAATAAAAATAGTTTTACCTAAGGAAAAAATAGAGGAAAAGGTTCAAGAAACGGTAAATTATATAAATGAAATCATGGCAAAAACGCAGATTAAAAAACAGAAAAAATATTTAGTTGATTTAAATAACAGTGATTTAACTTACATTATGAATAATAGTAGAGGTGTTTATATTGAACAATCTTATTTGATGAGTAGTGATGATGTTGAAAAACGTATTAGAAAAATGAAAATAGGTGATAATGTATCATATGAATTAACAGTTTATAAGAAAATGGATAATGGCGATAGAATTTTGGAGAGTAGTAAAAATATAAGTTTAAAAATGTATAATGAGTTACTTGAGTTTATTAAACCTGGTACAAAAACTATAAATAAAATTAGAAAGTATTTTAACTACAATGGACAATATATGTATTTAGATATATTTTATGATGATATGTGTAATCAAGAAAATGTTGGATATTTAGAAATTAATGTTTCTGATGAAAAGCTAATTAATATACCTGCTTATCTTTCAATAATAGATGATGTATCATTAGATGATGGATTTAGTAATATAAATAAGGCTGTTATTGATAAAAATTTAGTAACAAAGAAAAAAGATTATCAGTTTTGATAATCTTTTGAAGTGACTAATTCTGGATATTTTTGCGTTTCAATAGTTCTTAAATCAATAGATAAATTTGTAGCTACTTTAATTAAGTTGTCGTATTCTTCTGATATAGGTGCATCATATTTGTTTATTTCAATTTCAATAAATAGTCCAAGATTTTCAACTGAATCAAATGATATTTCATATTTATTATTGTATAAATAAGTTATTCTTTTTTTATTAACTATGGTTAGTAAAGAAAAGCCAAGACTGTTAATTATTTTTTCTAGGTTATCTTTATTGTCTACTGTTACCTCATATTTGTTGTAGGAATTCATATTTCCAAGTTCTTTGTATGAAAAAATAAATTTATTTCCATGCTCTCTTATTCTTAACCATTTACTGGTTGAGTTTGGTATTTCATAATAGAAATCTTTTTGATTTATTTCTTCAACTAATTCGGAACTATTTTTAATTTTATTTAATAATCTATTAAATTCTTCTTTATCAATTTTAAACTTTAATTCGGTTTCAATGTTATTCTTTTGTTCGTTTCCATATAATAAATAGGCTATGGAGCAATTAAGAATTTTACTTAATTGACATAACGAGTTTAAATCTGGTTTAGTTCTATTGCTTTCCCAACTTGAAATAGTTTTGTCTGAGAAGAAGAGTTTTTCACCTAATTCTGTTTGAGTATATTTATTATCTATACGTAATTTTTTAATCCTATTTCCTATATCATTCATATAAGCTTTCTCCTTTATCTAATTATTATATACAATAAAAATGAAAAATCAATTACTTAGATGTTGGTATTACTTTTAGCTTTGATTTAATAGTTTGTTATATTTTATAAAATGATATAATAGAGTATGTAAAATGTGTAATGTTATTGGTTGATTTGCTTGAAATTTTCTTGTATACTAACATTATTCCATGTAATGTTAATCATATATTGAAAGAAATTGATGATAGTAATGATGTCATGAAGGTTGAGAACAGTATAAAAAATTTAATACAGAATGAAACGGGGAAGTTATTCGTAAATGGTTGGAAAAATTTAAGAAAAGTAATGATGCTAATATCTGTTAGTTCATTAATTTCCAATTTAATAAAAAGTAAAAATATTAAATGATAAAATTGAGGTGATTAATTAAATGGAAAAAGTATTTTTATATTTATATCCAATAAAAGAATTTTTTTCTCCTTTTATACATGAAAATGATAATTTTCTTGCAATTCTAAATGAAACAATAGACAAAAGATATAGACAAAAAGGTTATAAAATTGTTTATGTGGTTTATCCTGACAAAGAAATGTATGGATTAGATAAATTTCCGTGTGATGAAGTAATACAAACGGATATAACTTTTAGTACACATATAGGTGAAAATAGTTTAGGAAATCATCAATATCCAAGTGAGAAATTATTATTAAAAAGTTTTTACGGAGTTTCTGAATTGATAATTGGTGGATTTCATTATAATGATTGTGTTAAAAGAGTTGGAGAAGTAGCTTTAAATATAGGTATTAATTGTTTGGTTGATTTAGATTTAACAGATTTGTTTTTTAATCTTTGTAATACAAATTATTTTGATATTAATTTTTATGATCCAGAAAAATTTAAAGAATATATGATTCTAAAAAAG
Source organism: uncultured Bacilli bacterium (assembly GCA_934148875.1). GTDB lineage: Bacteria > Bacillota_I > Bacilli_A > RF39 > UBA660 > Alloscybalousia. Next base: position 875 of record CAKPDJ010000045.1, on the reverse strand, counting down.
AGTAGGTACGGTTATGAATTATCAACTAGAATATTTGAAAGAAATTATTCATCACAGGCGTATGGTATGCATTTTGATAGTTCAAAAATAATAAAATAAATATTTTAAATAATTGAATAACATAATTTGGATAAATTACTATAAAATCTATCCTTTTTATGATACACTTATATGGATTTAGAACTTTAATGGAGTGATTTTAATGACTAACATTGAAAGTAATAACAGTGTTCAAAAGACTAATATCAATTGTTTGATAGTAAATTATATAACCCTTTTAAACAATGCTTATAAATAAATGATTTAATAAAAATTAATTCAATAAAAAATAAGTGGTGATTTTAGGGCAAAAATTAAGTGCTTGATAATGGTGTGTAATCTTTATAAAAAGTGGGAGGTAGGATTTGATGATTAGAAGTAGTAATATTTAACATAGATAGAACTGTAGTTACTGACATATCAAAAACATTTATTCAGAATTTGAATTGGATGAAAATTCAACTAGTGCAAATTATGCACTAGTTTAAAAAGAAGGCAATAACTTTACCTAAAGAAAAATTTGAATGATTTATACCTTTATTTGATGCTATTAATTCATTGTTAAATATTGATAATAGTACTATGAATGATAATAAAGAACGAAAATAAAACTAATATTAACTGGTAAGTTTGGAGTTATCAAAAACAATAGAAAGGATATAAATTCTGCTGGATAAAAATTTTAAAGATATTATTAGTAATATTAAAGAACAAATTATAAATACGCAAATTAAAACTATGCAGGAAGTCAATAGCAATTTAATTATGTTGTATTTTAAATTAGAAAAATTGTTTCGGAGAACAAACAATATGGAAATAATTTTACGAAGTAAGTG
>CAKPDJ010000044.1 GCA_934148875.1 uncultured Bacilli bacterium | reverse complement strand
TGATTATGTTGCATCTAAACCGATGACAAAAACGTTTTCCGTTATGCTTTTTAGAATTTTGGGTGTTTCCATATATTTTTTTTGATTGGATTCTTTACAACACCTTAACGCTATGCTATAACATTTGCCGATTTATGAATTTTTGCATATGCTTTTTGCGGCATAACAGTAATCAAATTGATATTTAAGTTTTTTTGGGTATGAACCGAATATTTTGTATTTAATATATCAACAATGAAATTTAATTAGTAATTTTAAAGGGACGTAAAATGAAAAGTTATATTTCTACCGTAATAATAACACAGTTATCGTTGCTCACCCTGATTGTGTTTGTAACAAAAAACAAGGTTTTGCCTAAACGTGTAAAAACGGGAATCATAACCGCATCTGCTCTGATTATGGTATGTGCATTTGCAGAATTTTCAGAAGTGTTGCTTGACGGAGCGGCAACTATATTAAAACCTTTGCATATTGTTGTTAAGTATATCGAGTTCTGTGTAGCACCGATTATTCCGCTTGTGTTTTCATCTGCATTTTATCCGATGAAATCCAATAAAATGATTTTTCTGCCACCCATTATTCATATCGCTTTTGAAACATTGTCACTCTTTTTAGGAATTATATTTTATATAGATGATAAAAACGTTTATCATCACGGTAAACTGTATTGGCTGTATTATTTATTTGTGTTTTTAAGTATTATGTGTCTTTTTTTCACCGTTGCAAAATTCGAAGCACAATTTCAGAACCGAAACCGCAGTTCACTATTTATACTTTTGGCGTTTTTAACAGTGGGAGTCGTGTTTCAAAACATTGACAACGATGCCAAAATCGTTTGGCTTACAATGGCAATAGGTATGATACTTTTCTACATTTACTACTGTAACATGATCTACAAACTCGATGCTTTGACCGAACTTTTAAACCGCAGGGCCTATGAGGTGCATATATCCTCATTAAAAAGAAAAGCATATATAATTTTGTTTGACGTAAATAACTTTAAAAGTATAAATGACACTTTTGGTCACAATTCCGGCGATATGTGCTTGAAATCCGTAGCGTCTGCCATAAGAAAGGTGTATCGCAAAAGCGGATTGTGTTACAGGGTAGGTGGGGATGAATTTTGTGTTATTATTGACCGCAAGGCTGACTTTTGCAAAATTGAGGATCTGAATGCAAAATTTAAAAATCAGATTTCAAAACACAATAACGACATCGGCACTGCAATGTCGGTAGCCATAGGCTATGCGCTTTTTGAGCCGAACAAAACCAAAATATCCGATACTGTTAAAAAAGCCGACGAGCAAATGTATTTAAACAAAAACCATACAAACGAACCATAAAAAAACTTTTTCTTGTATTTGATATTAAAGTTTGCTATAATGATAAAAAATACAGGCAAACCTGTCGAAAGACAGCGACGCAAAGTTAAGTGTCTAACCGGAATTTTCCGTATGATTGACTGACCGCACCCGAAATGTGCGGTCAGTTTTTTTTATTGAGGTGATTTTTTGAACCGTGTTTTAAGAGAAGAAAAAAAGTTTTTAATCAATATTGACGAGTTTATTTCCCTATCGCACAAATTAGGAAATATTATGCTTTCAGATCCGCATAACGGCACTCACGGATACACAATCCGTTCCCTTTATTTTGACACTGTTTACGATCGGGATTATTTTGAAAAGCAGGCGGGCGTTGAGCTGCGGCGCAAAATACGGCTTCGTTGTTATGATCCGAAAGCGGATTACGCTATGCTTGAAATAAAACAAAAGCAAGGGGCAAATCAGCTAAAGCGTTCGCTTAAATTAAAACGCGAGGACGCCGTTCGACTGACTTTGGGAGACTACTCTCCGTTGCTTTCATATTCCGAGCCCTTTGCCGCCGAATGTTATGCTTTGATGAATACCAAATGCTATTTGCCGAAAACCATTGTGGAATACAATCGTAAGGCTTATATCGCAAAAGAAAACAAAATAAGAGTAACCTTCGACAATCATATTGTTTCTACGGAAAGCTGTTTTGATTTATTCAGCGAAAATCTGAATATGAATCCTGTGCTCGACCCATATAATGTGGTGCTTGAGGTGAAATTCAACGGTTTTTTGCTTGAATATATAAAGCGGATGATAAATCCCGTTAACAGAAGCGAGCTTTCAGTCAGTAAATATGTTTTAGCCAGACAGAACGGTTATCAAACAAGATTATAGGAGAATAAAAAATGAGAGAAAAAATTTACAGTCTTTTTACTAACCCCAGCGATATGACATGGCAACAAATTTTAATGAATATATCCGCAGCCGCAGTTCTCGGAATGTTTATTTTTGTTTCTTATTTAATATCGCACAGAGGGACTATTTACAGCAAAAAATTTAATGCTTCGCTTGTTATTTTGACGGTGCTTACAGGCACGGTTATGACCGTTATCGGAAATAACATAGCGTTATCCCTCGGTATGGTCGGAGCATTGTCTATTGTACGTTTCAGAACAGCTATTAAAGATTCCCGTGATACGGTATATATTTTTTGGGCAATCATAATAGGTATTTGCTGCGGTGTCGGGGATTATTTGGTAGCATCAATAGGCAGTGCGGTTACCTTTTTCGTTATATTTATTCTCGGTTGTATTAAAAGCGATAACCGTATTCTCTTAATAGTGCGCGCCGACCGTGCCAAACAGCCCATGATTAAATCACAGGTTTACAAGCTGTTTTCCGGAAAAGCAATTCTAAGAGTAGAAAACACTACTCAGGATACCGTAGAGTTAATATATGAGCTGACGCAAAAAATGATTAGAAAAGCAGAAAAAGGCGAAATTAATATTACTGACAGCATATATAAACTTGAAAATATAGAATATGTTAATTTGGTAATGCAGAACGATGAAATATCCAACTGACGGAGGATTTTCAGATGAAATATAAATTTATCGGGGCGATTGCGTGCATTGCAATATTGTTTGTGGGTTCACTTAATTGGAATTTGCTGTTCGGTCTTACAACCGAAAAACGCGTTCATCAGCATTTATCTTATGTGCCAAAACAAAAATGCGAGCAAACCCATAATGACGGCGAGCTTTGCACTCACCTCCCGCTTATTTCTATTGATACAAACGGTCAGGAAATACCGGGAAAAGGAATGAAAGACGAAAACGGGAAACACACCGGATTTTCCTCCACACCCGACGGAAACGACCGAATAACTGCCTCTATGCGGATTATGGATTCGGAAACCGAATATAATCATACATCCGATGAATCTACGGTTTCAAGCGATGTAATTATTCATGTGCGCGGTAACAGCTCGAGGTTTTTTGAAAAATCAGGTTATCGCATTAAGCTTATTGATAAGAATGGAAACAATAATCCTCAGTCACTGCTCGGAATGGATAAACACCAAGACTGGGTGTTGCACGGGCCTTACCTTGATAAAACACTGATACGCAACTATATGATGTATAACTTATCGGGAGAAATTATGGACTATGCGCCGAATGTGCGTTTTTGTGAGGTTGTTATCAACGGCGAATATGAGGGAGTATATGTTTTGACCGAGCTGATTACAGCAGGCAAAGACGGTGCAAGGCTTAATATGTCGGTTGACGCTAAGGATAATACCTACACCGGTTACCTTTTAAGATTGGACCGACAAAACTACATTGAATCCGACCGTGTAAATAACCTGACTGAATATACTCTAAGAGCAGACAGGGATTTAAAATTAGAGGTTGAATATCCCGGACCGCAGAAACTGAACGAAACGCTTAAAAGATCTATTGAAACCGACTTCTCACGCTTTGAAAAGGCGCTTTATTCATATGATTTCAACAACAAAAAATACGGCTATAAAAATTATATTGATGTTGATTCGTTAGTCTCGTATTTTATCATTCACGAGCTTGTTGTAAACTATGACGCCGGATCTTATTCCACCTATATTTATAAGGATACAAGCGGAAAATACAAGATGTGCGTTTGGGACTTTAATAATGCTTGTGACAATTATCAAGAACAAAGCGTTATGACGGTACAGCATTTTGAAATTCAAAACAAATTATGGTTCGGTATGCTGATGAAAGATGAAGATTTTGTTGAAAGTGTTATAAGCAAATATCGGTCTTTACGAAAAACTGTATTCAGCGATAAATATTTAGAAGAATATATTGACGGGGTTACCGAATTTTTAGGACCGGCAATAGAACGGAACAACAAACGATGGGCTTCGTCTTTTAGCGACGATACTCTTCTTGAACCCGAAGGCAGAAATCTTCATTCGTATGACGAGGCAGTAATGCAGCTAAAAACATTTTTCAGTGTGCGTACAGCTTGGCTTGACGATAACATTGAAACACTTAAACAATACAGTGCGTCATCAAAAATCAAGAAATACACCGAGGTAACAGATTAGAAAGGAGCATATATGAAAAAATTTATTATTATTGTTTTATGTATTGCTCTTTTATTTGTCGGTGTTGATGCCGCTTACTACCGTTTGGGAGTATATATCGATCTTAACCCTTCAAAAGAAGTGAAAACCTTTGTAAAAACAAAGGAAAACAAAATTCTGCTTAACAGCGGAAAAGAATATAATGAATTTGAAATAAAAGGCGTTAACTTAGGCTCGGGCGAGCCGGGTGAATGGTCTACGGATTTCAGCATAGACAAAGAAACCTATAAGAGATGGTTTAAATATATAAAAGAAATGGGTGCTAACACTATTCGTGTTTACACCATTCAGAACGATACCTTTTATAACGCATTTTATGAATATAACTATCAAAATCCGGATCCTCTTTATATGATTCACGGAGTGTGGGTAAACGATTATGTTCAGAATTCCCACAGAGACGCTTATGATAAGGACTTTTACACCACCTTTTCCCGTGACAGCATTACCATGATTGATGTTATTCACGGAAAGAAAAAGCTTTCCTTAGGGCGCGTTGCCAGCGCCGGTCACGGAACATACCGCAAGGATGTTTCAGAGTGGGTTATCGGCTATATTCTCGGTGTTGAATGGGACGATATTACGGTAGCCTATACAGATGAAACCTATAAGAATATGATGGAGTATACGTCTTTTAAAGGAGAATATCTTTATACGGCAGAAAATGCCTCGGTTTTTGAAACGCTTTTGTGCAAGCTTGGAAATCATTTGATAGATTATGAAACAAAACGCTATAAAACGCAAAAGCTGATTGCCTTTTCAAATTGGCCGACAACCGATCCTTTTAAATATCCCGAAACTGTAAAAAACTTATATATGAAATGCGCCTATGTGGATGTTGAGCATATTAAAACAACCGACAAGTTGCTTACAGGACAATTTGCCTCATATCATGTTTATCCTTACTATCCAGATTATCTTAATTGGACCGACGATTGGAGCTTTTCGGGTATCACCGACAAAACTCAGTTTTATGACGGTGAAGAATTAAATACCTATCGAGCATACTTAAATATGCTTACCTCGCACCATACAATTCCCGTAGTAATTTCTGAATTCGGTGTTTCAACAGGCAGAGGAATGGCACACAGAGATTTAAACACGAACCGAAATCAAGGCAATATGTCCGAAAAGGATCAAGGACAGGCGCTTATTCGGTGCTATGAAGATATAATGGCTGCAGGATGTGCGGGTTCTTGCGTGTTTTCGTGGCAAGACGAATGGTTCAAGCGCACTTGGAATACTATGTATGCCGTAAATTTAACCCGAAATCCTTATTGGTCGGATTATCAAACAAACGAGCAGTATTTCGGACTTCTTTCCTTTGACCCCGGGAAAGAAAAATCCGTTTGTTATGCAGACGGAGATATTTCGGAATGGTCGGGAGAAAAGCCTGTAGTACAATCGGGTGATATGTCTGTAAGTATCCGTTATGATGAGCGGTTTATGTATTTTCTAATCTATAAGAAAAACCTTGATTTTGAAAATGACAAAATATTTATTCCTATTGATACCACACCGAAATCCGGCAGTAATTACTGTGAGAACTTTGGCTTGAAGTTTGATAAGGCAGCGGATTTTGTCCTTGTAGTCAATGGGAAAGACAACAGTCGGCTTATGGTTCAGGAACGATATGAAGTACTTCGATCTACCTATTCGCAAAATCTTAAAGGCTTTGATACCTATCTTGTTGATAATGTTCCCGATAAGAACTCCTCAAAATTTGTAAACATTGATATGATCCTTGAAATTTTCAATGTCACGGAGGAACAGAGACACAGTAATCTCTTTAATTTCGGTGAACCCTCATTTGAAACCGGAAAGCTGAGATACGGAAACGCCAATCCGGATTCTGCCGACTTTGACTCGCTTGCCGATTTTGCCCAAAGCGGAGATTATATAGAAGTGAAATTGCCGTGGCAGCTGCTTAATTTCTCCGATCCGTCTAAAATGGAAATCCTCGATGATTATTACAGCGGAAATTACGGAATTAAATTTATAAATATCAATAAAATGAATATTGGAATTATGACCGAAAGCAGTAACCGCTGCCATCTTTCATCCTTTGAACTGAAGGGGTGGGGCAACAAAGTGACTTATCACGAAAGGCTTAAGAATTCCTATTATCTATTACAAAGTTATTGGAACAAAGAGGTGTCGCCGTGAGAGTAGAAATAATGCTGTATATCTATCTGTTTGTATGCGGAGCAATGATTATTTTTAATATAATCACTGCGCTTTTATTTCGCAAAAGCGAACGAAAGACGGAAAAAGTAAGCAAAAATCTGCGTTATGAGGTTGTGCTCCGGCTTAAAGCTGCGGAGGCAGGCTCCCCTATTGACAAAAACCATAAGCTATATCTGAGCCGGAAATTACGAAAAGTCGGGAATATGATAGCCTTTGACAAAATGTTGGAGGCTGAATATATAAGCCACCCGCAGGAAATTCGCAATTATTTGCATAGTCTTGACGAGGTTTTTATATCACTTATGGCATATTATATGAAGCGAAACAGAATTGAAGCCGCCTATTTCCCCTATATTATAAAAAAATACCGAGTAATAGCATACCGTTCCTTTTATAGCCTTGAGGGGGCTTTACTTGAGCTTTTGAACGAACCGAGCATTTACTGCCGTGAAAATGCTATGCAGGCGCTTTACACTACGGGCGATGTTGACTGTATTATAAAAGCTATTAAAACAATTGACCGTAGTGATTTATTCTATCACCGAAAGCTGTTATCCGACGGTCTTTTGAATTTTGCCGGCAGCGGTAATACTTTGGGCAAAAAAATCGTTGAAAATTTTTTTGATTTTTCAGTAGGAATGCAAGTGACATTACTTGATTATTTGCGCTTTTCAGGCAGTGAGTACCAAAAGTTTGCATTATCGCTTTTGATAAACGAGGATTTGAATGATGAAATACGCTATGCGGCAATCCGATATCTCGGCAAATATCCGTTTTCAAAAGCGTATGAGTCGCTGTGCGGTTTTGCTGAGGAGAACTCAGAGCAAAAGTGGGAATATGCCGCTATTGCTTCAACCGCTCTCGGTTCATATCCGTATGAAAACACCGTACATATTTTAAAGAAAAATCTGTATAGCCGAAACTGGTATGTACGGCTCAATTCGGCGGCGAGTTTGAAAAATCTCGGAATTACATATTCGGAATTAAGCGATATTATAGACGGAAACGACCGCTATGCTTCGGAAATTATCAGGTATTGTCTGCAACGGGATTATTCGGGTGAAAAGGAGGCGGTTCATATATGATAGAAGCAATAGATATATTCCTAAAAGCCGTCGGTGTGTTTTTTATTATTTATATGATTGGTTATTCAACCTTTTTGTTTCTGTCTGTTTTGGTAGGATCTTCTGAGCTTTACAAAACACATCGCCGAAAATGCCTTAAAAATTTTTTTCCGAACGATTATTTTGTGCCGATTACCATTGTAGTCCCTGCTTATAACGAAGAAATAACTGTAGTGGAAACGGTTAAGTCCCTGCTTGAGCTTGATTATCGGTCTTACGAAATCATTGTAGTTGATGATGGTTCACGCGACGAAACCGCAAAAAAGGTTATTGACGCATTTTCAATGCACCGTGTTTCACGTCCGATTCGCAGACAAATTGAATGTCAGCCCGAGGAATTTATTTATGAAACAAGTGATACCCGTGTGCCGCTTACTGTTATACGAAAGAAAAACGGCGGAAAAGCCGACGCACTGAATATGGGTATAAACGCCGCTAATTATCCTTATTTTATCTGTATGGACGCAGACTCGGTACTTCAGTATGATTCACTTAAAAACATCTCTCAGCCTATTTTAGAAAAACCGAATGTTGTTGCAGTCGGAGGGTTGATAAGGCTGTCAAATGATGTTGAGCTTGAGAATTGCAGAGTGAAAAAATATCAACTTCCAAAAAATATCATTGCCTGTATGCAAGTGCTTGAATATGACCGGTCATTTTTAGCGTCACGCATTATGTTCGATAAATTCAACGGCTCGCTTATTATTTCAGGTGCATTCGGTTTGTTTAAAAAGGATGTTGTAATTGCCGCCGGAGGTTACAATAACAAAACAATGGGTGAGGATATGGAGCTTGTAGTAAAGCTGCATGAATACTGTACGGTCAATAATATGAAATACACTATCTGCTATGCAACCGACGCCATTTGTTGGACGCAGGCTCCCGAAAAGCTGAGCGACTTAAAAAAGCAGCGTAAGCGCTGGCACATTGGACTGTTTCAAAGTATGATTAAACACAGAAAAATGCTTTTCAACCCCAAATTCGGTGCGGTAGGTTATATTTCATATTTATATTTTCTGATTTATGAATTGCTTTCGCCTTTTATAGAAATATTCGGAGTTCTGACAATGCTTTTGGCTTTTGCGACGGATTTGATTAACATTCCGTTTATGGTACTGTTTTTCCTTATCTATGCAGTATTTGGAAGTGTGTTGTCGCTTACGGCGTTTTTTTCAAGAATTTATACTTCGGATTTGAAAGTAACATTTTCAGACGCGGTTAAAGCCTGCCTTTTGTGTGTTTTTGAAATCACATGTCTTAGGTTTGTTTTGGCTTGGGTCAGGGCAACGGCTTTTTTCGGTTATCGCAAGAAAAAACTGCAATGGGGTCGAATTGAACGCAAAAAAATCAACTTTAAATAAGAGGAGAGAAATATATGGAACTTAAGGATTTAAGAACCGCATTGTTCGGATTTAATAAAAACGATGTTTGCGAATACATTTCACAGTTAAACTATATCTATGAACAAAAGGAAGCGCAAAAAATCAAAGAGCAGAAAGATATATTAGAGGAACTGAATAAAAAGAATGAGGAACTGAATGATTATAATTCACGTTTAAATCAAGAAAACACCGATCTTAAAAGAATTAACGATGAATTACAGAAAAAATTTGAATTATCCGACAAAAGGTCAAGCGAATTGGAAAACCGAATTGAAGAAATTCGCAAAGCGACCGTTTCAGTGCTTGAGGAAGTTAAAGAACAGCTAAATTCGGCCGAAAAAAGAATTTCGGATTTGCGGACGGAGCAAAGGTATGAATGATTGCCGAAAGTTTTATAAAAGCTTAATTATATGCATTTTTTCTATTGCGATGATATTGAATATCGGGTTGCCTGTTTATGCCGCTGTTTATACAGTACCAAGTGACAGCGATGAGGCGGACACCGTTTATGTTGCCGGAAATCCCAATGCATATCCGCTTGAATATTACAGTAAGGAAGATAAAGCTTTTTGCGGTGTTTTTCCCGATATGCTGAAGGTTGTATCCGAAAAAACAGGCATTTCATTTACCTATATTTCAGCTTCTTCCGAAAATCGGCAGAAAGAGCTTTCCCGCAACAATCAGGTTGAATTGTTGACAGTACTCTCCGATAAACAGGACGATTGCAAAGTGGATGAACTGTTGCCGGTTTTAGAGTTTTATTCTAAAGGGGAAAATACAACTTATTGCATAGGCTTTACCGAAATTACCTCTCCTGAACTTATCGGGAAAATAAGAAATGCATTTTTGGATATATCCGAAGAGGAAAAAATGGGATTTTTACTCGCAAATTCAAATAATAATCCTGATGTGAGCAACAAAAACCGTTTAATAAAAATAATAATTTTGTCAATTTCTTTTCTTATTGTCATTTGCGGTTTTCTTGCCGTCATTGCCGTCAAAAGAAAAAAACACAGCAATCAAGCTTCGATGATTGACGAATTGACGGGTATAGGCAATGCAGAATATTATAATTATGCCTTTGAACAGTTACTATCCCGTCAATCTAAAAATCTTTATGCTGTTGTTTATTTGGCATATGAAGTTGAAAAAATAAGCATTGAATGCGGAGAAAAAACAATTAAGGAAATTGAGAGTTATGCTGCTGCATACTTAAATTCAAAAATTGCCTCTGCCGAATACCTATCAAGGATAAATGACGGAGTTTTTGTAATGCTTATACAGGCACCTACAGAAAAAGAATGTGCAAGCAAAATGTTCGAGGTTGTTGACAGCTTAAACCTATATTTGCAGGAATTTTATCC
>CAKPDJ010000043.1 GCA_934148875.1 uncultured Bacilli bacterium | reverse complement strand
GTACTTAAACTTAAACTCTTTCCCTGCATCTCTTTTGATACATTAATAATCTTTGTACCGTACCAATTAATTGAGGTACTTTCATCACCATCATAAGCATTTACTCCCAATGCATCACTAGGTATCTCAACATCCTTACTTGAAGTTGCAGTAAGTCCTGATTCTCTTTTAACACTTCTTGCCATAATAGTTCCACTTGTTATTTCAAATGGTCCAGTATATTCTATCCATGTAGTTCCTTTATCAACAGAATAATAGTTAATAATATCATCTCTATTATCAAAAGTAATATAACTATCATCTGCAAATTTAACGCCATATTCAGTAAGTATTGGATAACCTGCTGTAGCATGAATAATTGGACTTGCTGGCATATCTAAATCTAATACGTAAATCTTTTCGCTTACTTCTTTTACATTTCCTGCTTCATCTATTCCTCTAGCATAAATAGTTATACTTCCATCATCATTAACTAAATCAATAACGTCATATGATTTAATAGTAATATCTCCAGTATAATCCTTGTATGTAGTACTTGCTTCACCTATTCTATATTGTTTAGTAGTACTATCTCCATAATCAATATTAACTAAAGCTTCAGTTCCAAATTTTTCTGTTAATAAATTAATAATAATATTTGGTGCTTCTTTATCTATATTGCTTATTTCAATAACTTCAATAGTTTCATTTCCTGCTTGATCTACAGCATAAATAGTATACTTACCATTTTCCTGAACCTTAAAGTTACCACCATTTCTAATTGTTGTTCCATTTTTGCTAAAGTAACTTTCATTTTGTTCTCCTTCAGCCCATTTTACTTTATACATCATCATATTATCAGATGCATTTACTGTTACTGTAACTACTTGTTTTGGTGTAGTAAAATCTCCTCTAACAGTTATCTCTGGTGCTACTAAATCTATATTTGTTACTTTTCTACTTCCTATCTTACTTTCAATATCACTTCTTGTCTCACCTTTGGCATAAATTACTATATCATTTTTATTTACCTTGAAACTTCCTGAATAATTTAACCATCCACTATCAGTTCCATCTTCTGATACTATCTTATAATACTTCTTAACTATTGTTTTATCATAGTTTATTATTACTTCTGTTTCTTTCGTTGGAGAATCTGGTTCAAATATAATTGTTGGTGCTTGTGGTCTAGCTGTATCCCATCTCATAAATAAATTCTCTGATAACTCACTAAATGGAATATCTATTAAATAATAATGGTCTGTAAATATTACTTTATTACCATTTGCATCTTCTACTTGAATACCATCTTTACCATCCATATCAAATTCATCTTTATATTCTGGTTTAATTAAAAGTATTCCTTTACTGTCGTACTCCTTCCATACGCCATCTTTTTTCCACTTATATTCTTTAACTCCTGCAAAACCAGGATAGTTTAACTTAATAATATAATATTTACCTTTTTCTATTATCAAATAATTAGGAGTAGTCAGAATATTATTAATTTCATATTTACTCTCTGCTTCATTTCCTAATGTATCTTTATTGTATGCCCTAATAGTAGTATTTTCATATACATAAAAACTACCATTATAATCTAAAATAGGTCCATCTCCAATTTGATATCTCATTATATCTGCTGTTTTTGCATAATCTATGCTTACCTTAACTTGTTGAGTCATACTTTTTGTACTTACATTAATAATAGGACTAGCTATTCCTGTTGTTAAAAATGAAATTTGTTTACTTGTATATCCACTAGCATTATCTCCTGTTGCATATGCATAAACTGTTGTATTAGCTGTTACTTCAAATTCTCCAGTATATTCTTTCCAATTTCCATAATATCCTATTCTATAATACTTGTTTTTAGCTTTTCCATCATAGTTAATACTTACTTTTGTTTTATTTACTAATCCACTTACTTCGTTCTCTTCTGGATTTAATGATATTAAAATATTAATATCTTCCTTTGGTGGTTCAACTGTTAAAGTTGGAATAGTTAACTTTTCAATTGTTTCACCTTTACTATTAGTTCCTTTAGCATAAATAGTACTACTTACTGATACTATAATTGGTTCTGTATAATCAAAATACATTATTCCATCTAAACTATACTGTAATGTATCATAGTTACTTCCACCAATACTTACTCTTACTTCTTTTTGAGTTGTAGTTAAATAATTACTTGGTGTAGCATCTATTCTTACATATGGTTTTGCTCCCGGCCTAACATTTTGTACATAATAATAACTTGTATCTGATACTTTACCATCTGATTGTCTAATATAATATGCGTTAACTACACTATTACTAGTTAATGTTATTGGTTTTGTATATTCTTGATAACTTCCATAATAACCTACTTTAATATAGATTTTATCTGCTTTTTCTTGTGGTGTTACTGTTATTTTTACCTCTTCAACTATTTCACTACTTGGATTACATTCTATTACTGGTCCTGCTAAATATGTTGACGGTTTACTTTCTGAAGAAGGTGATGTTGTTGTAGTTCCATTTGGTCTACTAACAGGTTCATAACTAACACTTCCGCTACTTCCTCCTTCAGTAGTTCCACTACCTGATGTACTTCCGCCACCAGGAGTAGTAGTACCTCCACTTCCCCCTGGAGTAGTACTACCTCCACCAGTTGAACCACCACCAGTTGTTCCTCCTCCTGTTGAGCCACCACCAGTTGTTCCTCCTCCTGTTGAATCTTCAATATATTGGCTAATGAATACACTATCAACTCCCATTAAAGTTTTAGTATATACATAATTTCCATCACTATCATAAACTTTTTCTTTTCTTGTAGCTCTTGCTTCTATTACCGTATTTATGCCTACTTCAAATTCACCATTATAATCTTCCCATTCGCCATTACCAATACGATATTCTTTATTTTCTGTATCACTATCATAATAAATTTTTACTTTTGTTTTTTCATTTTCTTTTAATGTATATTTTTCTGGCTCTATATCAACTCCTACTTTTCCTGTTGGAGCTATAATATAAGTCTCTCCCATTAAATTATATCTAATATATATATTTTCAACATCTGATAATCTAACTAGAATAGGTCCTGTATAATCTTGCCATCCAGTACTGTTATAACCATCACGAATTTCATCTTCTTTTCCAAGTCTCCACTGCCAATCTGTTGAATTATCTGGATAATATAAATTTAATCTAATCCATCCATCTAGTATTTCATCTGTTCCTTTACTCATAACTACTTCTACTTCTTTTTCTACCATTACACGAATATTATGTGAAGAAGTAGCATTACATACTATTAAATGTTTTCCAACTTTTAATGTTGATGTATCTTTATATTCTTTACCTTCAACTATACAATTATATGTTCCTGTATCTGTACCAAAATCGACATAACTTGGTAAATCATATTTATCACCATATGTAAATTGTCCTGGTACTTTATCCAAATTAATTACTGGTATCACTTTATCATCTGGTTTTGGTGTTGAAGTAGGTGTAGGTGTCACAGTAGGTTCAGGTGTTTCACTTGGTGTTGGACTAACACTTGGAGTTGGTGTAGTGCTTGGCGTTGGTGATACACTTGGAGTAGGAGTAATAATGTCATTATCCTTACAGTTTGAATTACACTTACCATCACCATCAGTATCGCAGTTTAAATCACACTTACCATCACCGTTAGTATCGCAGTTTAAATCACACTTACCATCACCGTTAGTATCGCAATTTAAATCACATTTATCATCACCGTTAGTATCGCAGTTTAAATCACACTTACCATCGCCATTAGTATCGCAGTTTAAATCACACTTACCATCGTCATTAGTATCGCAGTTTAAATCGCATTTTCCATCACCATTAGTATCGCAATTTAAATCACATTTCCCATCACCATTTCCATCTGATTTAGTGGTGATAGGCATACTTATAATTGTTTTATTACCAACTTTATCAATAACTTTAACATATATGATATATTCTTTATTTGCATCTAAATTATAATATGTATGTGTAGTAGTATCTTTTTCATAATTACTACCATCAATACTGTAATAATATTCTGCTATACCACTATGCTCATCTGTTGCTTCTACTTCTATTCTTATGCTATTAGCAGTTATTTCTTTTTCATTTATCTTCTTAATTACAGGATTTACATTATCCACATATGCAACTACTCTATTAGATACATTTCCTCTTTTTTCACTATTATCAACCGCTCTAAAAGTTACATAATATTTTCCTGAATTAGTTATCTTAACATTTTTAGTATCTGTTCTAACCCAATTACAGTTCTTATCATTCTTCTTAGTAGTTACACAATACTCATAATATGCTAGACCATTCTTCGTATAGGCATCTTTTGATACTTTAACAATATGCTCTTTAGCCCAAGCTCCACCACCATTTATTTCAGGAGAACTTGGTTTATCAAGTTTAAAAGTTTCAATAATCTGATTTTCTATAGCAACATAAATACCTTTTCCATATGTTATAGAAATGCCAAAAACACATAATAAAAGTAGACATAATAATATAATTAAAAGTCTTTTCTTTTTATTATTTTCGTTTTCTTTATCCCTATTTATTTTTTTATCCTTATCTATATCAACTTTTGCCTTTTGCATATTACCACTCCTATTATTATTATTTACTATTATCTAATAAAATTATAGTGCAATTTGAGCTGTCAGTCAACGGTTCAAATTGCACTATGCAAAAATAATATTGGTGATTATTATATGCGTTTAAAAGATTTAAGAGAAGATCATGATTTACTACAAAAAGACTTAGCAAAAGTATTACACATAGCAGAAAGAACATATTCAGGATATGAAACTGAAAGTAGAGACCTACCAACTGAATTTCTAATTTCATTAGCACTATTTTATAACACATCTACTGATTATATTCTAGGACTAACAAATATTAAAAAGCCATATCCAAAAAATAACAAAAAAAAGAAATCTATTCATGAAAAGATTTCTATTAAACTTTAACATTTATAACTATTATTTACAAACTGGTGAATATCAATAACTTTACCATATTCACTTAACATTTTTTTATAAGACTTTGTTTTTTCATTCTGAACCATATCATCTATAACAAATATCAATTGTTTATTTTCCTTTTTTAACATAATTGTATTAGTAATCCACATTTTTAATATAGCTACATAATTTTTATAATTATCATTTGTTAAAAATATTAATTTATAATAATTATCATTAATTTTATAATCAAAATTTATATTATTGCCATACTTCTCACATATAGCATTTTTACTACCACATTTTTCATAAACAACATTATTTTCCAAAAAATGTTGTTCTATAAATACCTTACTTTCCTTCTCACTTATTCTTTTATCTTTTGAAACATCATAATATAAATATAAATTAATTAAATAATCAAATAACTTATCAAAAGATAGATCAGTATCAATTTCATGAATTTCAAAAACAAATTTATTGACAAAAAATTTTGTTGATTCATCTAAAAGCATAGGATCATCAATATCAAAGTTATCAAAATCATTTAAAAGATTAACTGAGAAATGATTTTTTAAACTATCCACATACTTTTTCAAAAAAGAAAGGTCAGCTTCATCATCAAATCTCTTAACACGCTTCCAATTATTAATAACTGACATTTCTAATAATTGATATTGTGGAAAATGCAATACAACAGCAATATTAATTTTTTCATTGCGCTCCAAATTAGGTACATATTTTAAAATTGCATATTTAGCATTTGTTTTCATAAATAACACCCTTCCCTTAAATTTAATAACTCGACAACCTCATCAACACGTTGAAATCTTGTGTATATATATTTAACTAATACCCTTTTTTCACTCAAACTAACATTCCAATCATTTGGTATATCATTTATAATTTTTTCTATATATTTTTCATCAATATTTTTAACTTTTGCAATAAAATCATTCAATTCATCATAAAAATATTTATCGTATATAATTGATTCCATAATTTTTCTTCTTCCAAAAGAGTGAACTTTATTAAGATCAAAAGGTTCATCAACAAGTCTAAGTAATTGTATATCATCCCAAATAGTTTCTAACCCAAAAATATGAGTATGATCTATCATCACTATCTTCTTTGTTTTCAAATCAACCAATAGATTACCATTATTTCGGTCAGAATTGCCCATAAGTATATCAAAAATTAATATTTTAATTGCATCATTTCTATTAGTAGAATTAATAATTGTACCAGGATCAACAATAGGAGTAGCATCAGGATCATAAAGTGTAGCAAATGCAGTACCATCAATCATTTCAATACTATCATCTAATTTAATTTTATAATCTGAAAATCTGACATTTATCAATTGGTATGGTAAAATAGGTAATTCCAAATAATTAGCAATAGAAGAAGCTACAAACTCGTTTACCAAAGCTTTAACACCCTGCCCATTTCCTGGAAATTTAACTACATAGGTGTGTCCATCATCACACCAAACAATATACGGAACAGTACAACCATTAGGTATTTTATTTTTAATTTCTATTATGTTAAGCAATAGTACCACCTCATAAAGGTAAACTATCGTAACTACATTCTAACATAAAAGAAGAAAATAAAATCAATATATAATAAATAAATACAATAGTTTACACATAATTACACAAGGCCTGTACTAGCACCTCAGATGCATATATTATACACAATAATAATATTAAATCAATATGAATTTAAAAAAGGAAACAAAATTGTTTCCTATCTAACTACAATATTAACTATTCTACCTTTAATTACAATAACTTTAACTATCTCTTTACCTTCAATATGTTTCTTAACATTATCCTCTGCTAAAGCCTTTTTTTGAATAGTATCATCATTATCATCAATGTGAACTAAAATAGTAGCTCTAACTTTACCATTTACTTGAACAGCTATTTCTTTTTCTTCATCAACCAATTTACTTTCTTCGTAACTAGGCCAACTAGATTCACATATCGGATTACCTAGCTTATACATTTCATTTAACTCTTCAGTAATATGAGGAGCAAATGGATTTAAAAGCATTAAATAAGTACGATAATCTGCTTTAGAAATAGACTCCATTTTTTCCATTTTATTAAGTAATATCATAAGAGCTGACACTGCAGTATTAAACTTTAATCCATCAATATCTTCAGTAACCTTCTTAATAGTCTTATGAATATCTTTTTCTATTTCTTTAGAGTATTCTAAGCTATCATTAACCTTTTCTCCAATACGTGCTACTCTATCCAAATATTTCTTACATCCATTTAATCCTTGCTCACTCCAAGTAGCTTCTTTTTCGTAATCTCCAATAAACATTTCATAAGTACGTAAACTATCAGCACCATATACTTTAACTATATCATCAGGATTAATAACGTTACCAAGACTTTTACTCATCTTAACTCCGCCTTCACCCAAAATCATACCATGACTAGCACGAACTTTAAATGGTTCTTTATTAGGAACTAATCCCATATTATATAAAAATTGATTCCAAAATCTAGCATAAAGTAAATGACGTGTAGCATGTTCCATACCACCATTATACCAATCTACTTTTCCCCAATAATCTAATGCTTCACGTGATACGAATTCCTTATCATTATGAGGATCCATATAACGTAACCAATACCAAGATGACCCAGCCCAGTTAGGCATAGTATCTGTTTCTCTTTTAGCAGGTTTTCCACAATGAGGACAAGTAGTATTAACAAATTCACTTATTCTAGCAAGTGGACTTTCTCCATCATCAGTTGGTTCATATTCAGCAACATTTGGAAGAAGTACTGGTAAATCTTCATCAGGTACAGCTACCCAACCACAATCATCACAATAAATAAGAGGAATAGGTTCACCCCAGAATCTTTGACGAGTAAAAATCCAATCTTGAAGTTTATAATTAGTTTTCTTTCTTCCAATACCATTTTCTTCTAGATAACTAATTATTTTAGAGATAGCATCTTCTTTATGTAAACCATCTAAACCATCAGAATTAATATGAACACCATCTCCAACCATAGCTGTTTCATTTATAGTATATTCAAAAGACTTTTTATGAAGTTCATCAACAATTTCCTTACTTATAACATCTTTAGAAACCCATTCTACTTGAAAGCTTTCATCATCATCCAAATTTTGATTAACCTTCTTATCACTATTTAATTTAAATAAAAGAGGTGTAGCTTCAATATTAAAATATTTATCTTTATTATAAGCATAATAATGATGATTAATTTTAAATGAAGCCCTAACCAAAGAAATATCTGTATAACCAGTTTCTTCTTGTATTTCACGAATAGCACAATCTAGAGCAGACTCATTTTCTTTTATAGTTCCACCTACAAATAATCTACCACCGTTTTTACTCCAATTAATAGTTAAATATTTATCCTGTTTTTCATCATAAACAATCGCAACGATAGATTTCTTTTTAGCCTCATCACTATGACTAATACCAGTTTCTTCTTCTAATACTTGAATAATATCAATACCAAATTTCTTAGCAAAATCATAGTCCCTACCGTCATGAGCAGGTACAGCCATAATAGCTCCAGTACCATAATTCATCATAACATAATCAGATATATAAATAGGTATTTCCTTTCCATTAACAGGATTAATAGCACTTAAGCCCTCTAATTTAATACCTGTCTTATCTTTAACTAATTGAGTACGTTCAAACTCTGTTTTCTTATTTGTTTGTTCACGATAGTCAATTACTTCATTCATATTTTTGATTAATCCGCTATATAAATCAATATAAGGATGTTCTGGAGCTACAACCATAAATGTTACTCCAAATAAAGTATCTGGACGTGTTGTATAAACAGTAAGTTTTTCATTTACTTGAGCAAGTTTAAAGTCTACTTCAGCACCAGTTGATTTACCAATCCAATTAATTTGTGCTGTTTTAGTTCTTTCTTGAAAATCAGTATCTTTTAATCCATCTATTAAATCCTCAGCATAATCACTCATACGAAGCATCCACTGTTCTTTTTCCTTTTGAACAACTTGAGTTCCACATCTTTCACAAACACCACCACTAGAATCCTCATTAGAAAGACCTGTTTTACATTTTGGACACCAATTTATATTTTTCTTAGCTTTATAAGCCATACCATTTTTAAAAAACTGTAAAAATTGCCATTGTGTCCATTTATAATATTCAGGATCAGTTGTTGAAAATTCTCTTGACCAATCAAAAGAAATTCCAAGTTTCTCAATTTGTCCCTTAAATGTCTTAATATTTTCCTTAACTGCAATACTAGGATGAATATGATTTTTAATAGCATACTGTTCAGCAGGAGCACCAAAAGCATCCCATCCCATTGGGAACAATACATTATAACCCATCATTCTTTTCTTTCTAGCTAAAACATCTAAAGCAGTATAACTTCTAACATGTCCTACATGAAGTCCAGCTCCACTTGGATAAGGAAATTCTACTAAATAATAATATTTTTCCTTACTTTTATCTATTTTAGCTTCAAATGTATGATGTTCCTGCCAATAATTCTGCCATTTTTTTTCTATAACTTGTGCACTTTCCATAATTTATTTTCCTTTCTTAACTACTTTCTTATTTTTACTCTTCTTTTTATTAATTTTATCCAAATATTTCTTTTCTTTAGCTAGTTCTTTTGAATTATCTTTTAACTGCTTTTGTTGATAATACTTACCAAGTAATAAAAATGATATTATTATTACCGGAACAACAGCAACAAATCCAAATAGAATTTGCCATACAACACCACCAACATTACAAACAACAGTAGCAACTAATGCAATATCAAAACTAGTAACTAGTCCAACTATCTTCAAAAATTTTCTATAACTAAACTTTTTAATATCCAACTTATATTGAACTATTAAATATTGAGCTTCCACTGGAGGCTTATTTTTTCTTACCGATGGTCTTATTGAAAAAATATAATAAATAATATAAACTAACAAAAAGCCAGTTATAAACCAAATAACATATTCCATAAATCTTTCTCCCTTCAAAATAAAAACGACTACTCACCCATAAGGACGAATAATCGCGGTACCACCTTAATTTATAGATAAACTATACACTCTTGTATTGATAAAGGAATTACCCTAATTAGCTCCAAAAGCAAGTTCATAAACTAATATTATCTATTTACACCAACCATAGACTCTCTATCAAATAATCATTTATTACTACTCTCTCATCAATGCTAAATTACTATTAGTATAACACAAATTAAAATAAATGCTATAACTTTTTTATCATTTTTTTATTTATATCAATTTCTCTAGCAGGAACAGAAAAATCAACATCACAATAATCAACTTTTTGATTTATAAACTGTTCAAAATCCTGCTTTAAATCATCATTAAAATTAAAACCAGAATTGGATTTTAAATAAGCTATTTCACTTAATGTTGTATAACATTCGTTAAAATGTTCTTTTAGTTTTTTTAGTTCATCTTCCATAGCATGTGCTTCTTTAGCAAAAGATAATGATTCATACCATAATTTATTGTGATCACTACAAGTATAATTAGTACCCTTTAATATTTTTTTGTTTTC
>CAKPDJ010000042.1 GCA_934148875.1 uncultured Bacilli bacterium | reverse complement strand
GGATTAGGGACAAAGAGTTTATCAGTAGGAGATAATACCTTTATAATAAAAACATTAGCAGAAAATGGAGATGAGAAAACATATACTGTTAAAGTTAACAGAAAATCTTCTATACCACTACTTAAAGACAAAATAATGGAAAACAAAATAATTACTACAGCACCAACTTTAACAACGACCAGCCAAGCATCAGGAGATGAAGATGGACTATATGTATCAACTGCTACAAATAGTGGAAAACCTACATATTATTTTAGAGGAAATGTTGAAAATAACTATGTAAGTTTTGCAGGACAGACATGGAGAATAGTTAGGATAAATGAAGATGGAACAATACGTATGATAATGCAAGATGGTATTAATAATAATACCTATTATTATTACGGCAGTACATCTAGAACTTCATATTATTCTAGTAGCGGTTCTAAAACTCAGCTTGAAAATTGGTATCAAACAAATATAGGAAATTATAATAGTCTATCTTCAAAAATTGTAAGTGGTGACTATTATTGTGAGCAGTCTAGAGTTAAATTAGACAATCGTTTTGATTATAACAAAGCTTCAGTAGTCGTATTTGGTGATTATTATCCGGATTTTAAATGTACTATTGATGGAAATAATATGGGGCCAGTAAGTGCAAGTATAGGTTTAATAACATATGATGAGGTTGTTTATTCTGGTGGTTATACTGAATCAGCTAGTGAAAATTTTCATTTATCTAATTCTAATAAAGCATGGACAATGAGTCCTGGCGGTGAGTGGTCATATTCATATGGATGGATTTTTAGTTTAGGATTAGGACTTATTCCTACTAACCATACTAGTTATGCTGCTATATTAAGGCCTGTAATCAACCTTAAATCAGATGTTCAAGCAACAGGTTCAGGAACAAGTTCTGACCCGTTTATAGTAAAATAATATTGATGTCATAGTTTTTACTATGACTTTTTTCTTTAAAATAATTTAATTTCTTTACTTGTTTTCTTTTATTTACTATAATTATATTAGGTGATAACATGAAGAAGATAACTATATTTTCTCTACATTTAGGTTATGGTGGGGTAGAACAGTCTGTAGTTAATTTGGCTAATTTATTGTGTAATGATTATAATGTAGAAATAGTTTCTACTTATAAACTTGCTGATACTCCTGCTTTTGATATATCTGATAAGGTTAGAGTTACTTATTTAATAGAAAAATATAAGCCTAATAGGGAAGAATGGAAATTAGCGTTAAAAAAGTTAAGATTGATTAAACTTATTAAAGAAACATATAAGGCTATTGTGGTGTTATTACTTAGAAAAGTTAAAACAAGAGCAGCTATGAAAGAATGTTCTAGTGATATTATGATATCTACTAGGGTTTTATTTAATAAATGGTTAGGTGATGTCGGTAGAGGAAAAGCATATAGGATAGCTTGGGAACACAACCACCATCATCAAGATATGGATTATGCTAGAGGTGTTGTTAATTCATGTAGAAATTTAGATAGTCTAGTATTGGTATCTGATTCATTAAGAACTTTTTATAAAAAACAGATGCGTGAAAAGGGTATTAAATGTAAATGCGTTTTTATTCCTAATATGTTAGATTATATACCTAAAACTACATCTAAACTAACAGAAAAAAGAATGATATCAGTTGGACGCTTATCAAAGGAAAAAGGCTATGTTGATTTGATTGAAATTTTTAATAAATTTCATAATAAAAACCATGATTGGCACTTGGATATAGTAGGTAATGGTTCTGAGAGAAATAAGATAGTTGATAAAATTTATGAATATCATTTAACTGATAGTGTAACTGTACATGGATATTTAAAGAAACCTGAATTACATGAGTTACTTTCTAAGTCATCTATTTATTTAATGACATCTTATACTGAATCTTTTGGAATAGTTTTAATTGAAGCAATGTCTTATGGAATTCCATGTATATCATTTACTTCAGCTGAAGGAGCTAATGATTTAATTAATAATGGTATTAATGGTTTCTTAATTGAAAATCGTGATTTTGATGAAATGGTTAACAAGATGGAAGAGTTAGCTAATAATAAAAATGAACGAACTGAACTTGGAAAAAAGGCCCGTGAAGTTAGTTTGAACTATAGTAGTGATAGCATAAAAAAAGAATGGTTAAATTTATTAAAAAAGAAGGCTTAATATGAAAAAAAAGGTATTATTTATATCTAGTACTGGCGGGCATCTATCTGAAATGATGATGCTTAACGATTTATTTAAAAAATATGATTACCATATTATAACGGAAAAAACTGATACTACTAAAAGTTTATCCCAAAAATACAGGGATAGGATTAACTATTTAATTTATGGTACTAAAGATCATCCGTTTACTTATCCTTTTAAATTATTAGCAAATTGCTTTAAAAGCCTATACTATTATTTTAAAATTAGACCTGATTTTATTGTCACAACAGGTGCTCATACTGCTGGCCCTATGTGCTGTATTGGTAAAATTTTTGGTAGTAAGATTATTTATATAGAAACTTTTGCGAATATACACACTAAAACTATTACGGGAAGACTGGTTTATAAATTTGCTGATTTATTTATTGTTCAGTGGGAAAGCATGCTAGAATTATATCCTAAAGCTACCTATGGTGGATGGATTTATTAGGAGAGTAATATGATATTAATAACATTAGGAACTCAGGATAAGGAGTTTACAAGAATATTAAAAAAAGTGGATGAATTAATTGATAAAAAGATAATTAAAGAGGAAGTAGTAGTTCAAGCTGGTTATACTAAATACAAATCAAAGAATATGAAAATATTTGATTATGTTTCTAAAAAGAAGTTGGAAGAATATATAGAGGAAGCTAGTTTTATTATTACTCATGCTGGAGTTGGTACCATCTTTGATTGTTTAAAAAAGAATAAAAAAATAATAGCTGTACCAAGACTTTCTAAATATAAGGAACATAATAATGATCATCAATTACAGATAGTGGAAGAGTTTAGTAAAGAAGGATTTATAATACCAGTATATGAAATGGATGAGTTAGAGGATGCTATTAAGAAAGTAGCAAAGTTTAAACCTAATCAATATAAAAGTAATAATAAAAATATGATTGAATTAGTTAGTAATTATATAGATAGAAATGAGAGAAGAAGTATGATTAAAAGTATTAAAGAATTATTTAAAAAATATCGCGAAATTATTATGTATTTGATATTTGGTGTTTTAACTACAGTAGTAAGTCTAGCTGTTTATTATTTACTAGTATATACAGTTTTAAATCCAGATAATGCATTTCAGTTACAGGTAGCTAACATTATTTCTTGGATAGCAGGTGTTACGTTTGCTTATTTTACTAATCGTAGTATGGTTTTTCAGAGTAAAAATAAAGATAAATTAAAGGAAGCAGGTAGTTTTGTTTTAGCTAGAGTGGCTACTTTAATTATGGATATGGCTATTATGTTTATTGGTGTTACTTTACTTCATGGGAATGATAAGTTATTAAAATTAGTTTCACAGGTAGTAGTTATTGTGTCTAATTATGTATTTTCAAAGCTATTTGTATTTAAAAAATAATAAGTATATGTTAAACTATGGGTGAGAAGGTGTATTTATGAAAAAAATTTCAATAGTAGTACCATGTTATAATGAAGAAGAATCATTACCGTTATTTTACGAAGAAGTAAATAAAGTAACTGAAAAAATGAAAAAGAAAGCAGATTTTGAATTTGTTTTTGTTAACGATGGTTCTAAAGATAAGACATTAGAAGAATTAAGAAATTTGGCTAAGAAAGATAAAAGAGTAAGATATATTTCATTTTCTAGAAACTTTGGAAAAGAAGCGGGAATGTTTGCAGGACTTGAAAATGCCACTGGTGATTATGTTACAACAATGGATGCTGATTTACAGGATCCACCTACATTATTAGAAGAAATGTTTGATACATTGGAGTCTGGCGAATACGATTGTTGTGCTACTAAGAGTACTAATCGTAAAGGATATTCTTTTTTAAGAAAAACATTTACTAAATGGTTTTATGATATTATTGGTAAGATTTCTAAGACAGAAATGGTACCTGGAGCTAGAGATTTTAGATTAATGACTAGACAAATGGTTGATGCTATTATTTCAATGAAAGAATACAATAGATATTCTAAAGGATTATTCAGTTTTGTTGGTTTTAAAACAAAATGGATAGATTTTGAAATAGAAGATCGTGCAGCTGGAACCTCAAAGTTTAACTTTTGGAAATTATTTTCTTATGCTATTGAGGGTATTGTGGCATTCTCAACAACACCTCTTGTCTTTGCAGCATTAGTTGGTGTTATATTCTGCTTTATAGCTTTTGCTTTAATAATATTTATTATTGTTAAGACATTAGTATGGGGAGATCCAGTTGGGGGATGGCCTAGTATGGCATGTATAATGTTCTTTGTTGGAGGTATTCAATTATTCTGTACTGGTATCATTGGAGAATATTTATCTAAGACATATTTAGAAACTAAACATAGACCAATATATATTGTAAAAGAAACTGAAAAGGATCTTAAAAAGTAGCTTGACTACTTTTTTTCGTGTCTAATTATGTAAATTTTGATGAGAATAATGTCAAATATTGGGCGTTTTGTGTTATTCTATGTAATAGGTGATAATAAGTGGAATTAATAGATGTGTTAGATGAGTTTGGTAATCCTACTGGACAAGTTGAAACAAAAGAAGAAATATATAAAAAAGGATTGTGGCATAGATCTAGTCATATTTGGATAGAAAATGATAATCAGGAATTACTTGTTCAAAAGAGAAATCCTAATAAACAGACTTTTCCTAATTTATGGGCTATATCAGTTGCGGGACATGTTGATAGTGGGGAAACTAGTAGACAAACAGCTGTCCGTGAACTTAAAGAAGAAGTTAATTTAGATGTTAAACCAGAAGAATTAGAATTTTTATTTACTATTAAGCGAGTTCAACCGTATAAAGATTCTTATATTCGAGTGTTTGATGATGTGTATCTCTTACATAGAAATATTGATGTAGAAAAAACTAAATTGCAGGTTGAAGAGTTAACAGATATTAAATATGTATATTATCAATACCTAGAAGATATATTCAAAGGTGGAGATAAAGATTATGTTCCTTATACTGAAGAACATAAAAAATTGTTTTCTATTTTGGAAGACAGAAACTTAGAAATTATATAACGAAAGCAGTATCATCGTTTTTCAACGTTTTATTGCTTTTTTGTTTACCTTAATTTTATAAAATGATATACTTTAAAAGATAACTATAAGTTAATTATTTGCGTTAGGAGTATAAATATGGAGAAGTATTATAATAAAATTTCTTTATGGGCTAGAATTATAAATAAATCATTTGCATTTACTAGTATGAAAAAAAATTCTAATACTGTAGAGGCAGCTAAGAAATTTGTTTATCAATTATCATCAAAAAAAACTATATATAATTTGCCAAGCAAATTAGGACTAAATAAAATAAATTTTCAAGATATGGATGTTTACTGTTATAACGGTAGTATTGATGACGATAAGGAAAAACTTTTATATATTCATGGTGGTTCATATGTTGAACAAGCTAATCGTTTTCAAATAAAATTTGCGATGAAATTAGCTAAGAAAAATAATTTGACATTAATATTTCCAGTCTATCCACTAGCTCCAGTTGGTAATTATAAATTAATGTATAAACTAATGGACAAACTTTATAAAATAATCGTGAGTAAAAGTAGTAATATTATTTTTTTAGGTGATTCAGCTGGAGGCGGTTTCATTTTATCGTATGCTATGTATTTACGTGATACTTCTGGCGTGCAACCTAAACATATTATTATGTTGTCGCCTTGGGTAGATATTTCTATGACTAATCCTGACATATATAGTGATGCCAAGAATGATAATATGTGTGGAGTTGATGGTACTAGATATGAAGGTGAACTATGGGCTAATGGATTAAATACTAATGATCCTTTGGTTAGTCCTATTTATGGTAATTTTAATAGTCTTGGTGAAATGACAATTGTTGCTGGTGGTAGAGAAATATTAACATCTGAATGCTTAAGACTTCATAAACTATTAAATAATCAAAAAATAGAACACAATTTTATTATGTATAAGAGTCAGGGTCATATATTTCCAATGTATCCAATTAGAGAGTCAAAGATGGTATTAAAAGATATTACTGAGATTATAAGTAGAAGGTGAAATAATTATGGAAAAAAATTTATTTGTTGAATCAATTGATAAAAATAGTGGTAATGATACAAAATTTTATACTTTTTCTAAAATTGAGGAAATGTTAATTAAGAAAGATGATCTTCCAGAATATTATCGCTTAAAAAGAAAATATAACTATGATAATAAAAAGTTAGTTAGTGGAACTTGGTGGCGTGATATGCTACATCCTATTTTAGTTAAACTCATTTCTTTGAATCGTAGATTTATTGACAAACAGCAGTTAAATATTATAAATGATGCTAGAACTAAGAAGAATGAAAATAATTTTATTCAAAGGGTATTACCTTTCATTAAGGCTCCTAAAAGCAAACCTGTAATTTATGCAATCACTCATATAGATAAATATGATTATCAAGTTGTTTCGGAAGCCATTAAAGAGCATCAATACCCTTTTGCTGGTGATCCTGAGACTATGTATCGTACACTTGATGGTACATTTCTAGAATTGAATGGTGTTATATACTGTGATACTGAATCAAAAGAGGATCGTCATATTGCTAAAGAAACGGCTATTGAAACGTTGAAACAAGGTCATAACTTATTAATATATCCTGAGGGTGTTTGGAATCTAACTTCTAATTTATTAATGCTTCCTCTTTTTCCAGGTATTATTGAGATGGCTAGGGAAACGGGATGTGATATAGTTCCTGTAGCTATTGAACGTTATGATAAAGAATATAAAATTAATATTGGTAGTGAGTTTGATGTTAACTCTTATCTAAGAAGTGGTTTAACTGAAGATGAAATAAGAATTAAATTGAGGGATGAAATGGCCACTTTAAAGTGGGATATAATGCAAACTATTCCTAGGTTATCAACAGCCGAGGATGGTTACTACAATACAGCTAGAAGTGAACTTGGTGAATATGATGAAGAATTAGAAAAATTTCAAACAGAACGATTAAAAGAATGGTCAAATCCTAAGACAGGAGAACCATATTATAATAAAGATATAATAAAAGAACGTACTTATAGGGAAAAGGATACTTATACTGGATTTAGTGTATCATTACCGGAAGATGCCTTTAGTTATATGAAAAAAATTAAATTGAATAGGAATAATTCATTTATATTTGCAAGAAATTCATCTTTGCCAAAAAATAATCAGGAAACATTTAATTTTATGATGCGAAGTGATAATGATGATAAAAATTATGATAATGAGCAAATAAAAAGTAGAACAGTTTAGTATTATTGGAGGTGTTGTTTAATGTTAGCTATATTGTTACCAGTTGCAACATTATTAATAGATTTATTAGTAATATTTTTATTTTTTTCTAAGAAGGTACAGGTTAATAGGGAAACAAAAATTTATACAGTATTGATTATAGTAAATTTTATTGAATGTTTATTCAATATTATAGGTATTTACTATATAAATAAGAGTGGAGCTACAGCTATTTCATCTTTCATCCAAAAAGTTGATATGGTAATGATTATACTTTGGGTAGCACTTATCCTTATTTATATATATAATGTTTCTGAATTTAATGGTAAAAGTAATAATTTTAAGATTGGTGTTTCTGTTTATACTTTTATAATATCTGTAATAACACTTATTACTCCAAATGAGACGATTATTCATGATAATACTATTGACTCTTCAGGATTAGCTCCAACGATTGCCTTCCTTTCAGTAGCTGTTTTTGCACTTGGAATTATTATATGTGTTGTTTATTCTATTATAAGAAACAAAAATAATTTTTTTAATAAGAAATATTATCCATTATATGCTTTGATTGTTTTAGCTATTTTAGGCTTAATTTTAAGATCAAACTTTTCATCTGTAGTATTTGAACCGTTTATGATGGGATATGTTGTATTAATGATGTATCATACAATAGAAAATCCGGATGTTAAAATGATTGAAGAGTTAAATTTGGCTAAAGTGCAGGCAGAAAAGGCAAATCATGCTAAAACAGATTTTTTATCAAGTATGAGCCATGAAATAAGAACACCACTTAATGCTATTAGTGGTTTTAGTCAATGTATTGAAACTTCTGAAACACTTGAAGAAGCTAAAGAGAATGCTAAAGATATTATTTCTGCTAGTCAAACACTTTTAGAAATAGTAAATGGAATACTTGATATTAGTAAGATTGAAGCTGGTAAACTTGAAATTACTAATTCTGATTATAATGCAAAAGAATTATTTGAAACTACTGCTAAACTTGTTGTACCTAGAATTCAAGAAAAAGGTTTAGAATTTAGAGTACATATTGCTCCTGATTTACCTGAGACATTATATGGTGATCATACTAATTTAAGGAAAGCAGTTACTAATATATTGACTAATGCAGCTAAATATACTGAAAAGGGATTCGTTGATTATAGTGTCAATTGTGTTAGAAATGGTGATGTTTGCCGTTTGATTATTGCGGTTGAAGATTCAGGACGTGGTATCAAAAAAGAAAATATAGATAAATTGTTTACTAAGTTTCAACGTTTGGATGAAGATAAAAATACTACTATAGAAGGAACTGGTTTAGGGCTTGCGATTACTAAACAGATTTTAATTCTAATGGGTGGAAATATAATTGTTCAAAGTGTATATGGAAGTGGTTCTAAATTTACAATCGTAGTAGACCAAAAAATAAAACAAACAGCAAGTTCCGTTATTACTAATTATGTAAGTAGTAATAATATTGATTTATCTAATAGAACTATTTTAATAGTTGATGATAATAAATTAAATTTAAAAGTTGGTTCTAAAATTATTAAATCAATATATAATCCTAATATTGAATTCTGTGAAAGTGGATATGAATGCATTGATAAAATAAAAACAGGCAATAAATATGATTTAATTTTGATGGATGATATGATGCCTAAAATGAGTGGTGTTGAGACATTAAAAGAACTTAATAAAATTGAAGGTTTTAATACTCCTGTTGTAGCTTTGACTGCTAATGCTATTGCTGGTATGAGAGAAAAGTATATAAATGCTGGTTTTAAGGAATATATTGCTAAACCAATAGAAAAGGAAGAATTGAAGAAAGTTATTAACTTAATATTTGGTGGTAATGGTGATGATAGTAATTCTAAAACAGTAGAATTTGATGATTTACCTAAAGAATTTTATGAAATAGGTAATAAGACTGATGTTCAGAAAATAATTAGTTCTACTAATAATGATATAGATCTTAATAATACTAATTTGAATGAAAAAACTGATATAGTTTCAGATACTTATGAACAAAATGGAGAAACATTTTTAAGAGAACATGGTGTTGATTTAGATAGTGCTATTACTTTACTTGGCGATATGGAAATGTATAATGATACTCTTAAAGATTTTTATGATAATTTAAGTACCAGAATAGAAAAAATAACTTTTTTAAAGGTTAATAATGATATCGCTAATTATGCAATAGAAGTTCATGCTTTAAAGAGTGATTCTAAATATTTAGGTTTTACTAAACTTGCTGAAGTTGCTTTAGAACATGAATTAAAAAGTAAGGAAAATGATATTAATTATGTAAATGATAATTTTCAAACACTTGTTGCAGAAGTTAATAAATTGAGTGAAATTATTAGTAAATATATAGAAAAATATTTATCATAGTTAAAAATAAATAATTAGTAATAACTTGTAACTGTATAATTTAAATAATTAATTTGCAAGTTGAAATAAAATTATGAATATATTATAATGTAATAAGAAGTGGTGCATTATTCTAGTTACATTCATTGATTGTGAAGACGAGCCTAAAAATTCGTTAAAGAGCACATCTATGAAGCATCTGGTGCTTGCTTAGTACGCCCAGTATTGGGTGAGTGCTGGATGGTAAGAGTCTATGGGCGCTTATAATGGCATATGAGGAACGACCCATCTTCTCGCGGAGACCTAATATTGTGAGACAATAGTTTTACGACTTAGGATTGAACCTACCATGTGGGCAAATCTACGGGTAGTGTAGCTTGACTTGAGTGATTATTGGGAATAGAGACAACTTGCTAAAAGGTGTACATCTATTTGGTGAGTATCGCTACTTGAAACAATAATTGCAAAAGAGTCTAGTAATCATGATGAATGTTGGAGGAAAACTCCTAGAGTGTACTATTAATGTAGGATTGCAGTGTATACTAAGTGGTAATCAAGTCATAGAATTGGTAACAATCTATTGCTTTCTTTTAAGGGGAACCGCTTATTGGTAACGATAAGTAGAGAGTAGGGAAATCCAACTTGACCTAAGGTACAAGGTTTACTATGTTAATGACCATTTCTTATTTTTATTTTGATAGAGGTTATATATAAATGAAACTTAAAATATTTAAGGAAAAATATTCTAAAAAAGTTAATAAAAAGCCAGTTAAAAACAAAAAATTAGTAGATTATAAATGGATTACTACTGTTACACTGCTAGCTTTTTTTATTTCACTTACCTTTTCTTTGTTTTCTGAAAGTATTATTCCTAATGCTAATAGTATTATAGCTATTATTATAATTTTATTATTTATTGGAATAGGAATCATGTTTGATATGATTGGTATAGCTATTACAGTAGCTGATATCCAAACTTTTAATTCTATGGCTGCAAAACAAGTGAAGGGTGCTAAACTTGCTATAAAGCTAATTAAAAATAGTGAAAAAGCTTCTAGTTTCTGTAATGATGTTATTGGTGATATTTGTGGAATTATTAGTGGTTCTGCAGGTGTTGCTTTAGCTAATATTATTGCTAGTAGATTTAACTTTAATTTACTTGTTGTTAGTTTATTAATAACTGCTACTATTGCAGCATTAACTATAGGTGGAAAGGCAACTGGGAAAGCAACGGCTATTAATAAAAGTACTTTGATATTGTTCCAATTTTCTAAATTTATATCTAATTTTTGCAAGAAGTAATACTTCTTGTTTTTTTATTTATTAATTAAAAAGTCAAGTGCAACAAACGAATAATTAAATTGTATTCACAACTTCTTGTAATTTATA
>CAKPDJ010000041.1 GCA_934148875.1 uncultured Bacilli bacterium | reverse complement strand
GAATGAAATAAATTTCATTCGCCAACCTCTTTGAGGTTGTTTTCTTTTGTATTAAAATAATATTGTGATGTGGTTATGATTTTATGTACTGAAAAAGATGTTGATTTTATTAAATACAAAGATAAAGTCAATAATAGAAAAGTTAACTTTACTATTAAACAAATCTTTAAAGATTGGTGGAATAAGTTTTTAGATACTTATCCTAATATTAATATTAGAGATGTTGTTTTTTCTAATGTTGAGAGAATGTTAAAATATAAAACTTGGGATTTAGGTTTTGCTATCTTTTCTTGTCCTAATTGTGGTAAAGAAAAAATTGTTCCTCATACTTGTAAATACCGTATGTGTTCTTCCTGTGGTAATAAATACAATAAACAAAGAGAATCTTCTATATTCTCTAAACTTTTTAGATATTAGGAATGTAGTTTTTACTATTGCTGAAGAATTAAGGCCTTTCTTTAGACAAGATAGAAGAAGATTTCAATATCTTTTTGACGCTTCTTCTATTACCATTAAATATTGGATTAAAGAAAAATATTAAAAATATGATATTAACTCAGCTTTCATTTCTATATTACATACTTTCGGTAGAAACCTGTGCTTTAATCCTCATATTCATATGATTCTATTAGACGGTGGTATCTCAAATAAAAATAAAAACTTTATCAAAATTGATTTTTTTCTTATCCTTCCTTTCGTAAAAGATTTATGAAGGTTCTTCTTGATATGTTAGAAAATGATATTGGTAAAGATAATTTAGAAAACTTAAAAATCAAATTTATCTTAATCACAAAGAGGGATTCTATGTTTTCGCTCCTCCTTCTAAGTTTAAATCTTACACTGAACTTATCAAATATGTTTGTAGATACGTAGCCCGTCCTGTTATGGCTGAGTCTAGAATTATTGATTATGATGGAACTTATGTTACATTTTGGTATCAAAGGCATAATGATAATCTTATAGTAATAGAAAAGATTCATGCTTTTGAATTTATATCTAGATTAATTGTTCATATACCAGATAAAATTTTCAAACAAATTAGATTCTATGGTGCTTATCATAACTCAACTAAATTAACTATTGATGTAGTTAAATTTTTATCTCAAGAAAAAGCCAAATTTATGAAATCTTTAAATACATGGAAATCTATGATTATTTTATCTTTTTCTATAAATCCTCTAGTTTGTGATGTTTGTAACACTTTTATGGAGTATAATAAAAGTACATACCCATAAAGGAGGTTAATTATGGCAAGTGAAAAACAAATACAAAAGGTATTATATGATGGCATATCATATTTTGGTAAAGATGAGACTATATACGTATACGAATGTAAAAAGTGTCACAAACTAGATCCTGTTCCAGGTTTCGTAATTGGAGAACAACTTGGATTTTTAAAATTTATAAAAGCAAAAAAATCATATGAGATGAAATGTCCATATTGCTGTGGTCCATCTTTTCCAATCAAAATCTCTGAAGATAAGTAGGTTTATTCGTAGTGCAATACTATATCAAGTACTGCTCTCATTCAGGAATATGACCAAACTATCACATTCATAAATTTGTAATCTGTTCTACCATTTGCATTTTAAAAGTCAATAGGTTTTACAAATTTTATGATTAAAAGCGAAAAAATAGAGAGATTATTGCCTCTCTACATATTTATTCCATTTTAACTTATTATACCACTTGACATGAACAATGCAATTACATTTTGGTTCAATTTGGCTCTTTTTGGTGCAAATGTCCTTATTTATTTATTTGCATATCTAAATCATCATTTATTTTTTGTAATAGCTTTTTAAATCATTATTTTTTAATAATTCTTCTAATTCTTGATATTTCTTATCAGCAAGTTCTTTATTAGGAGATAATACCTTACTTAATCCATTAATATTTATGAAATTATCATTATCTTGTAGATAATTAATATTAATACCTACTTCATATTGTATAATAGTGTTTTTAGGAGTCATATTATAATTTTCATCAAAAGTTATAATTGGTACTGAATCTAACTTTATAAAATATATTTCAAATTCAATATTATTAATCTTTACTTTATATGAATTTAAAATATTATTACTCCCACTATCTTCTTTTTGATCTACTAAATCTACATTGCCATATAAATTATAATTATCATCATTATAGCTATCTACCTTTATACTCCGACCATTTAATTGTTCTGCTTTTTTAAAATGCAATCAATATCTTTTTTATACATTGTTTCATCTCCATTTTTACTCTTATTATAACAGGTATAATCTAATTATGGTCAAAATGACCTATATTAGATCCCTTTCTTTTATATTTTTTATATAACTTTTAAGGGTTATAATATTTAAGCACTGTGGATTTGTTTCTATTGTACTACAGCTTTGACTGGTTTGAGGTGTCAACTACCACAGGCTTTTATTTTTTATTGGTAATTAGTTAGTTAACGCTTAGACGTTTTATATCTTACGTGTATACATAAATAGAAGTCTTGTGTAAAACATACAGTGCATTAAAAACTAATTAGGAGGTGTTTATTGTGTATTTTGTTGGTATTGATATTTCAAAATACAAGCATGACTGTTTCATCACTACTGAAACAGGAGAAGTAATTGAAGAAAGTTTAACCTTTCAAAACACCAATGAAGGATTTATTCAATTACTTAATTTATTAAAATCTTTAGATAATAGTCAAGAAATAAGGATAGGATTTGAAGCTACAGGCCATTACGGAATGAACCTTAAGCTATTTTTAGAAAAGAATGATTATTCTTTCATGGAATTCAATCCTGCTCTTGTTAAGAAATTCATAAGTGGACAAACACTTAGAAAAACTAAAACAGACAAAAAAGATGCTTTTCAAATCACAAGATATCTAATGTCTGTTGAGTACAACCTGTTAAATGTAAGCATGGACTATATTGCCGGATTAACAAATAGAAAGATTTATCAATTTATTAACAATGAATTTGATTTAATAGTTCTAGGTAAACGATTAAAAGAAGTAAGAACAAATGCCGGAGATTCTCAAGAAGATGTTGCAAATATAATTGGAACAACTCAATCACCTTATTCAAAATATGAATTAGGTAAAAATACTATCTTAACTTCTTTCATTATTGCATTTGCAAAACATTATAAAGTATCAATAGATTGGTTATGTGGTAAAACAAAAGACTCGGAAATTAAATAACCGAATCTTTTTTATATCCGCTATGCTATAGAATAAGCAAAACATTTTTTCACATATTTAATTAACATTTTATTTTAGTAAATTGATGTTTAAAAAAAATTTTTATTCAACTAATTTCAAAATATTAAATTTTAATGTATAATATAGTAGGAAGTTGGTGAGTAATGGAACATAATTTATTAATTTTTACATTATGTATTGTACCTAGTTTGATATTGATGTGGTATATATATACTAAAGATAAAATTGAAAAAGAACCCTTATATCTTTTAATGATATTATTTATAGGTGGTATAATATCAGCAATTATTTCTTCATCTATTTCTATTACTCTAAAAATGTATTTTCCTTTTTTAAATTATCAATATACCAATATGACTATAATTCAAATTTTAATAAAATCTTTTATCATAATAGCAACAATAGAAGAAACTTCAAAATGGATTATTAATTTTATCTGTACATGGAAGAACAAAAATTTTAATCATATATTTGATCCTATTGTTTACTCTGTCTTCATTTCTTTAGGATTTGCCACATTTGAAAATGTTTTATACGGATATGCTTATAGTTCTTATGGATTTATACCTATATTGTTAAGAGGTATAATATCAGTACCATGTCATGCAGCTTTTGGTGTTTTTATGGGATACTATCTAGGTATTGCAAAAAATTCACAGGTTAGTTTTAAAAATGATAAAAAAATAAAATATATTATTTTTAGTTTAATAATACCAATATTACTCCACTTTATTTATGATATATTATTAATTAATCCAAATAAAATTTCATATATAATTTTTATTATATATGTTGTAGTTTTATACATTACATCATATATAAAAATTAAAAAACTTAATACCATCAAAAAAATGATTATAAAAAAAGAGAGATGACCATTATTTATGGCTTTTATCTCTTTTATTTTTCTTATATATATCAATTCTTCTTAAATCTTCTATGCTATCATCATTTTTTCTAAAAAGAATGTAAGCATCTTTTTCTAATGCTTCAGCAAGTCTTTCAATAGTTGGTATTGTAGGACTATATCTTCCACATTCAATAGCACTAATGTATCTTGGACTAAGTTCCGTTAGTTCTCCTAACCTCTCCTGTGAATATAGTTTTTTAATTCTATAATATTTCAAATTTTTACAAAAAATGCTCCATAAGTTCATAAATATCACCATATACTTCTACATACATATATAATGGTATATTTTTTTGTAATTATTCACTACGAAGCATATAGCCCGAAGATTTTATTTATTTCTCAATATGTTCTTTTACTAATTGTTCAATAGTTCTTGGTGTCCTTAACAAATTTCTATCTATTCTTGTTGGTTGTATTATAATTCCATTATCTTCTAACCTTGAAAAAAATTCAATAAAAGCAAATGAATCAAACACTTCACTTTCTATCAAATCAAAATCTGGATTATAAACATTTTTATCTTCACATATTTCATACAATAAATCTGGAATATTAATCATAATTCTTTCAACTGCTTTCTGTCTATTTTTCCATTACAATTAATTGGCAAAAAATTCATCTCTACTATTATTTTTGGCATCATATATAATGGAACAAATCTCTTTAAGTTTTCTTTTACATACTCTACATTATAACCATCTTCTAGGACAACATAAGCCTTAATCATCTTTACAATATATTCATTTTGATATTTTGCAACTACCGCACATTGTTTTACACCTTTAATTTTATATAAATTATTTTCTATATCGTTTAATTCTATTCTATAACCTTTATACTTTATTTGGGAATCTTTTCTACCTTTGCAATATAGTTTATCATCTTTTATAAAACCAATATCACCTGTTTTAAAACAGTTAATATCATCTTCTTTATAAAATCCACCTGTATAATTACTCAAATAACCACCACATACACTATTACCTTTTAGAATTATTTCTCCATTTTCAATAATAATTTCTGTTGCAAACATATTTGCACTACCACATGGCAATATATCATCATTTAACATATCAGGTGTTATATTAATTGCAGATACTGCAGAAGTAGCTTCTGTAGGTCCATAAGCATTAATAATATTAATTTTAGGGAATCGTTCATACAAACTTTTTACCATACTTATTTCTAATTGCTCTCCACAAAAATAAATACATTTTATTGTAGGATAGTTAATTGCATTGAATTCTTTATTTACCATACATAATTTTATAAAAGTTGGAGTAACAACAAGTACATCAATTTTATTATCATATATTTTATTAAAAATATCATTGTAATTTTCTTGACTATCTTTATCTAATGCAATTAAAGTATGTCCATTTGAAACAGAATAATATATATCTGCTACACTTAAATCAAAACTAAAACTTGCTTGATTTAAAACATTAACATTATCATATTCATTTAGTGGTTTTATAGTATTTATCCATTTAATAAAATTTAATAAATTATTATAAGTTATAGGAACTCCTTTAGGATCTCCTGTACTACCTGATGTAAATATAATATATGCTATGTTATTATCAATTTTATTATCAGGATAATCTTTGTATTTTTCTAAATCATTTAAAGTTGCGTGTTCTATATTAGAAATATCAAGATTTTCATTTGTTATTATTAAATTACTATTAGTACAATTTATTATTTTTTTTATTCTTTCCATAGGTGTACATAAATCTATTGGTATATATGCCCTACCAGAATGTAAACAAGCAAAAATAGATACAAACATATCTATATTCTTATGTCCATAAATAATTATAGGACTTTCACCCTGTTTTTTTAACAAATCTCCATATTTTTTTGATTTATCAATTAAATCTGCATAACTTAATTCTAAATCATTAATTTTATATGCTATTTTATTCTGATTCTTTTTTATTATTCTTTCTAGCATTTTTGTCATCCTCCCATATTTCATCTTTTGGGATTAAATTGTAATCGTACATTACTAATGAGTGATTATCTAAAATTAATTCTTTATATAATTCTTCGTTCGTTAATCTATCTATGACAATTCTATAAACCTGTGATATACGATAATAAGACTCTCCTTCTTTTTTAAAGTGGTGGTTTTCTTCTACTAATTTATAACGACAAGGATATTCTCTTTCACTTCTTAATTCTCCACATAATTCTCCATCTTCTACCCATACTAAAATTTGTACTTTTTGGTCAGTATTATTTTTAAATCTGTAATCTACATTATTGTAGCACACTGATGTACCCGTTCCAAAAGGGACTCTTCTTCTTTCATCAGGAAATAAGGCATCAGAATGGTGATGTAATTCTGTAACATCTAATGGACTATTCAAAACTAGCCAATGGATCATATTTGCCATTTGACATAAACCTCCGCCATATCCGGAAGTAAACCCATTTCTTCCTATCACTAACCCTTTTTTATATCCATCTTTTTGTTTGGCTTTTCCAACAGTTTTCCAATATGAAAAAGTTTCTCCCGGATTAATAATTATTCCATTTACTTTATTACAAGCTAACATTATATTAGTAACTTTGTTTTCTTGTAACTTTAAATCTACACCATGCAATTTTCTAATTAAAATAGAACTATGAGATTTTACTATATTCGACAATATGTTATTCAAATCTCTTCTTTTAGCAATTCTTTCCCTGCTAAATA
This sequence comes from uncultured Bacilli bacterium, assembly GCA_934148875.1. Taxonomy (GTDB): domain Bacteria; phylum Bacillota_I; class Bacilli_A; order RF39; family UBA660; genus Alloscybalousia. The sequence continues at coordinate 4,754 of CAKPDJ010000041.1, read as the reverse complement.
AATCCTTTAAATATCTTACCATAATTTCTTTTCTCACTGAAATTTTATAACAAGTAGGACTTATATCACAAAATAACTTTCTTCCCATTATTACTACTTACTCCTATCTTTTACTTAAAATAAGTATATCACAAAAGTAAACTATAATGCTATACTTTATATCCATTTTTATAGAAGTATTTAGCGACTTTTTATATAGAATGTTGTTAATAATTTATTTTTAAAGTATAATTATATTAAATTGAAAGAAGATGATTGATTTGAAATTAATTTATGATAATATCAATAATTACTCTCAAGAAGATTATAGTTATTTTTTAAGTATTATCAAAGAAGAAAAACATAATAAAATTTTAAAAATACTTAATGAAAACGACAAAAAAAGAAGTATATTAGGTGAATTACTATTTATTGAACTTTTAAAAGAATTAAAGATTGATTATAATTCTATTCAAATATATAAAAATAAAAATGGGAAACCTTATATTGAAAATAAAAACATTTATTTTAATATAAGCCATTCAAACGATTATGTTGTATGTGCTATCTCAAACAATGAAATTGGTATTGATATTGAAAAAATAAGAACTATTAATCCTAATGTAATAAAGCAATTTGCTACTGTTAATGAAATAGAATATATAAAAAAACAAGATTCATATTTCAAAAAATGTTTTGAAATATTTACTCTTAAAGAATCTTATTTTAAATGTTTAGGAACTAATCTTAATTATATTAAAAAAGTAGAATTCAAAATATCTGAAAATTTAATAAGGTGTTCCGACAAAAATATTAGTTGTCAATTAATATATGATATTAATGATTATATAATTGCTATTTGTGAAAAGAGAAATGGTTAAATATTTGTATATTATCTTGTTTTAAAAGGAATTACAACTTGTGCAATTCCTTTTTTATTAATTAAAATTATTGTTTTTTGTATCATTTACAATTTCTGAATTATTCTTTTTATTTTTCTTTTTTACAATTATAATAATAACTATTACAACTACTATAAGAATAACACCTAATCCTATTAATAATAAATTTACTTTATCACTCTTTTGGAAATTAACTACATTATCATTTCCATTAGATAATAAGCTGTCATCTAGTTTTTCATTTACTAAAATATATTCAGAATTATGATTAATAGTAAATTCATAATATCCATCATCTGTTGGTTTTATTTCTGTTGCAATTTCAGTGAAATCATCACATTGAACATTATAATAGTAAACATATACTTTTCCTGTACCTAATTTGGATTTCATTTCTTCAGTTATCTTAATCCTAACAGTTGCATCTCCCGGCAAATTTCCATTTGAAGCAAAATCTAATACAATACCATCACTAACTAATTTACCAATACTTGTATCTGCTTGAATAACATTAGCAGAAATTGATACATCTATTGATTTAGAAGATGAAATGTCATTACCGTCAAAAATTAATTGATTATCATTATATGTAATAATTAATTTCTTATTAGTTCCTTTGATAACATTGAATAATTCTTCACTAATTATTGGCTTTGTATCTGCACTTACATTTATTGTTGCTGTATTTTTTGCATTATATAATTCAGTAATTATTTCATTTGTTAAATCCTCATTATTATAAACAAAAGTATCCTGTTGCTTAACATCATTTACAACAATACCTGAATTAAAATCAAATTTTTCTGATCCTGATATGCTGCCATCTTTAGAATAAATAATAGTTGATGAATCGGAACTGATTGTTGCTGATACCAAACTATAATTTCCTATAATAGTAGTAGATGGAATTTCAAAATATGGGTTGCTTGTTAGTGATTTAACATATACAACCATTGTTTCTCCACTATCACTATTAAATGTTAATTTCATACTAGAGATAGAAGTACTTGTTTTATAATCTATATATACTTTTTCACTGACATTTGTTTCTGTGCTTTTTAAAGATAGACTATTTAATGCTAATTTTGTTTGAGTATTACTACCACTTGTATTTGTTGTTTCTTTTGCAGTAATTGCGATTGATTTATTTATGAAATCAACAAAATAATCCGCATTTTGATCTACTGCACTCCATCTCCTACTAAATGTAGAATTATCACTATTTGTACCGACTAACATAATTTCAGTTACATTGTATGTTCCTGAAGATACATTACTTGGAATAGTAATATATGGATTATTTGCTATGGAACTTACCGATACTGTAAAAGTAATACCATTATCATTATTTTTAAATACTATTGAAGCTCCACTATTACATGCACCACTTGTTCCAAGTGTTACATTAACTTTATCCCCTGCTTTTGCGCTAGATGCTCCTAACTCAAAAGTTTGTAAATACAAAATATTATCTGTAGCTTGTGCATTTCCACTTGTTGCATTAGAATCTGTTGCATTAGAATCAGTTGCATTAGAATCTGTTGCATTAGAATCAGTTGCATTAGAATCAGTTGCATTAGAATCCGTTGCATCTCCTACTGCATTAAATAAAAAACCTTGTATTGATGTTATTGAATTATTATCTAATTGATAACCTACGAATATACCAAAAATAAATATAACAATACCACCCAAAATAAACTTTAATGCATTATTTCTAAAAATATTAGAATTTATTTTTTTGGACTTTTTCATACTACACCTTCCTTTATTATCTCAATTATACTTTAATTTGACATTTTTTGCAATATATTCAATCATGTTTTAGAACAAATACTTCTATAATGTAATGTCATTAACAACCAAAACATTGGAGTAACTATTACAACAGATAAATTAAAAAAGTCTTGAAATAAATAACAAATTATAGAAATTAATAAAATTGCAGAATACTCATTAATATTTTTTATACCTTTTTTTAATTGAGTGATTATAAATGCCATATATGTTCCTAATCCCACTACTCCAATGTTGATTAACATTGTTAAATAAACATTAGCAGCAGTATCATTAATTGTTAATGGTCCTATTGCGGCGACATCTTGTGTATATTTAGCCATAAATCTTATTGCAAAAGAATCAGGACCTGAACCAAGAATTGGATATTCAGGAAATATACTAAGGGTTCTTTTCCATAAAAATATTCGGTAAGTACCAAAATCATCATCAAAATTGCCATGTAGCAATTCATGCATTTCATATAACATTCCACTCTTAAAATCATACAAATATAATACTACAATTCCTAATATTGCACATATTCCTATCCCTAAATAAAAATATTTAATAATCTTTTTATTATCAGTAATATCATATTTTACTTTCTTTAACACATAGGATAACCAAATTAACAAACCGATAACAATTATGAACAAGACAACTATATAATTAAATTGAAAATAGAAATCAAGAGATTGGAGATCATAGTGATATTCTGGATTAATAATGACATTTATACAATAAGCAGATAAAATTGCTACTACCATTAATAATAGTCTAGACAATCTTTTACTATTAGTAATTATAAATGGAATAATCAAAACGAGAGTAGCAAAAAATGCCACTTTTCCACTTTGGACATTTATAATGCCAAAAATAAATGCTCCCATCAACACTGATAAGAAATGAATAATTTTATTAATCTTTTTCTCATCATCTAAAAATACAAATGCTGAAAATGAAATTGATAATAAAATACAATACATTGCAGAAATAAAACTAATGTTTCCTATAGTTGCCATAAAACTAACATTATGAGTACCTATACCATTTTGATACATATTAAAAGGATTAAATCCAACATACTGCAAAATGGCAATAAAATTTATTAATACTGAACTTATAGAAAAACATAATATATACCTTTTTTTAAATTTTGCAAATAAAGATACGGCTAAAAATGTTAATGAATATAAAGACATCATTATTAGCCCTTCTCCTCGTCCTACTCCTACAAACAGGTTATATTCTTTAAAGAATGGTGAACAAAAACAAGAAACTATATTTATTCCTAAAAAAGCAATAGCTAACCACTGAACAGCAGAAAATTTAATTTTTTTTAAATAATTAACTTTTTTTAAAATACCAAAATACAATAATACTCCAATTATTGAAATCAAATAGACACTACCTATAACCAAATAAGAATGCCACTTACATTCTAAAATGTGGAAAAATCCTGTTTCATCTACTAACAATGGAAAAAGAATTATCATAATAGTAATATAAATCTCTGATATCAAATCCAAAATTATAGACTCTTTTTTTACTAACTCTTTCATACATACTCCTTTTTATTCCGAGATAAGGTTATTCTCTTAAATGATATTGTAACATACATTTCTTTGTTTTAACATATTTCTAAAAAAATATCTCCAAATACTTCTAGTTTTTTTAGAAACTATTGATTTTCATTTTTTATATGATACTATTTAATTGTCAGTTGAAAAAGTATGTAGTACCTTGCAGTAAAATGTAGTATTATGTAGTATTTATTTAGTAGTAATCATTTAGTAGTAAATAAAGCAGTATCAACTGATGATGTAGAACACCCTTAAATACTTCAGGTTGTTTTTTATTTACAAAAAAACATGGCTTGTCCATGCTTTTTTTAAATTGAATATTTAAATGGATTTATTATATGAATGACACAATAATAAGACATTATACTTTCTTTTATAAACTTATCCTCTTTATTTCTAACGATTTCAACATTAATACTTATATAGTCATAATATTAGTAATAGATGCAATAAGCCTAGGATTATCTTTATCTTTTTCATATAAAACTCTACCACTATCACTATCCATAAG
>CAKPDJ010000040.1 GCA_934148875.1 uncultured Bacilli bacterium | reverse complement strand
AACTAAGTTCTCTATCCGTGAAGGTGGACGTACTGTTGGTGCTGGTTCAGTTAGCAAAATTGATGCTTAATTCGTAACTAATATGATAAAAAACTCTAAGTGTTCTTAGAGTTTTTTTGTATATTAATAAAAGAGAAAAACTTTATTTATTTTTCTCTTTTTTCTTTGTATATAAGTTGTAAACTGTTTTGTTTATAATTAGGTCAAATTCACCAATAAATTCTAGTGCTTGTGCATTGAAACCTAATTTCATTTCGTTCAACCCTGAATATTTATTCTGTTCGTTAAATTCTCCAACTATTCCATTTAGGTTGAAATATTGATATCCTTCTTCGTTAGCTTTTTTAATTATTTCCCACTTTAATAAGTAGTTAGGATTGAAATTACGATACGTTTGGTTAAAACCTTCAATAATCATATTTAGTTTATTATTGTTTTTAATTGCTAATAATCCACCAATTATTATACCATCTGGGTATGTACTTAAAAGATTGGTAGCTTGAATAAGACTTGCCTGATAGTTAGATACTCTTTTATCAGATTCCATCTTTTTATTAATAAGAGTAGTTATATCTTTTCCTTTTCTACTTACTTCTTGAAGTTTTTGATTTAATGTTTCATTTATATCGAGTTCTTTTTCATATAAATCTTTACTTAATGACACATATTTTTCTGTATTTAATTTAGCTAAATATATTTTAGCATCATCACCATATTCTTTAATGATGTTATTATAATATTTCAAACTACGATGGTGTTTATTTTTAATAAATTCATATAATGTAGGTAAATCGTCTTTAGTACCTTCTTCAATTTCGATACCAGATCTAATAGCTTTATTAATTTTATTCCTAGTTTGTTTGCTTAAATTTTTATATATATTTTTATTAGAAGCAGTTAGTTTAACTATAGCATTCCAACGTGGTTTTTCATTTTCAAAGTAATTGTTAAATCCTTTATGAATATAACCGTTTTTTTGAAGTATTTCTAGTATATCATTCACTTCAGGGTTATATGAAATAATATTACCGTGTTTATCTCTTTCTGAACAATGAATATTAGGGTTTATTTTTAAGTATATGAATTTCTGTTTTATTAATAATAGTTTTAAACGATTTGTTAATTCTTCTACTAAATCATTATCTGAGTAATCTATTAAAAATCCAAATGGAGCATAAGCCATTTTATAATTAAGGAATACTTTTTTAAATAATATCATTGTAGCCCCAATTAATTCATTACTATTATTTATAAAACCTAGGAGATGGTAGTCATATCCTTCAGTTTTCATAACTTTAGCATAACTTATTGTTTGATAGATATTACTATATTTATGGTTATTAGCAAAATTATTAAATTGTTCTTCTGATAAAGTAATAATTTTCATATTTATTCCCCCTCTTTTTAAGGACACTTATTATAACATATTTTTTAAAAATTATCAATCTTTAGACAAAATATTCTTCTTTTTATAGTATAATTAATATGAGGGTGGTATATGTGTTTGAAAATAATAAAATACTTATATTAGGGTTTGCTAGAAGTGGTTATGATGCAGCAAAACTTTTAATAGAAAGAGGTAATACGGTAATTGTTAATGACTTTAAGGAAATGAATCCTAATGATGAAGCTAAAGTAAATGAATTAAAAGGAAAGGGAGTAGAGTTTATATTTGGTGGACATCCTGATGATTTACTAGATAATAGTTTTCAATATTTAATCAAAAGTCCTGGTATAGCTATTGATCATCAATATGTATTAAAAGCTAGAGAACTTGGTATAGAAGTTATTAATGAAACTGAAATGGCTTATCGCTTAATACCTAAAGATAAAAATATTAAGTTAATAGGAATTACTGGTACTAATGGTAAAACTACTACTACTACTTTGATTTATAAGTTTATAGAAAAAGATGGTAAGAGTGTACATTTAGTAGGAAATATTGGTTATCCATTGTGTGGTATTATTAATAAACTACAGGAAAATGATATTATAGTGGATGAAATTAGTTGCCAGCAGTTAGAAAATGTTAAGGAATATCATCCTAATATAGCTGTTTTAACTAATATTAGTGAAGCTCATATTGAATTTATGAAGACTTATGAACATTATAAAGATGTAAAAAGACGTATTTTTAGTAATCAAACTAAAGAAGATATAGCTATTACTAATATGGAAAATGAAGAGGCTATGTCATTAACTAGGAGTATTAAATCACATGTTAAATATTTTTCTAGTAAAAATGAGATAAATGGTGCTTATATAAAAGATGAAGCTATTTATTACTATGATGAAAAAATAGTTGATTTAGATCAAATTAAATTAATTGGTAATCATAATTATGAGAATATTATGGCAGCCATTTTAGCTGTTAAAGAATTTGGTGTTAGTAATGAAGCTATTTGTTCAGTTTTAAAAGATTTTGGAGGAGTAGAACATCGTTTAGAATTTGTAGCAGAAGTTAATGGTAGAAAATTCTATAATGATACAGAAGCTACTAATATTAAATGTTGTCAGATTGCATTATCTTCTTTTAGACAACCAACTATTTTGTTCTTAGGTGGATATGAGAGAGGACAAGATTTTAATGAATTAGCTAATTATGTTGATAATGTAAAAGCAATTATGGCTATTGGTAGTTGTAGAAGTCGTGTCAAAGAGTTTGGAGATAAAATGAATATTTCAACTTACCAGTATGAACATTTAAAAGATGCTTTTGAAACAGCATGGAATATTAGTGAAAATGGTGATATAATATTACTAAGTCCTGCTAGTGCTTCATGGGATCAATATAAAGAATGCGAAGAACGTGGGGCAGAATTTAAAAAATATGTAAGAGAGTTGACGAATAGCGATGGCAAATAAAGAGGCAAATAATATAAATATTAATCCTAATATGTTAAGTGGAAATGTTGATGAATTAGTATTAAGACCAGCACAACTAATGGGCAAACGCCTTAGAGAAGTAAGTGAAGATATGAAATGTTTACAATATCTATATCAAATGCGTATGGATAAAATAAGAAGAGAAAATGAAGATTGGGCTGAGACAGTCTCTTGTAAAACTCGTTATTAATAATTGAATAGAAAAGGAGAAATAAATATGAAAATTATCGATGTAAAAGGTAGAGAAATATTAGATTCAAGAGGTAATCCTACTGTAGAAGTAGATGTTATCTTAGAAGATGGTACTTTAGGTCGTGCTGCTGTACCAAGTGGTGCTTCAACTGGCGAAAGAGAAGCATCAGAAATGCGTGATGGTGGAACTCGTTTTATGGGTAAAGGTGTTTTAAATGCTGTAGCTAATGTAAATGGACCACTTCGTGATTTAGTAATAGGAATGGATGCAGAAAATCAAAAAGAACTTGATTATGCTATGATAAATGCTGATGGAACTAAGACTAAGTCTAAATATGGTGCTAATGCTATTTTAGGTATTAGTATGGCTGCTATGAAGGCTAGTGCTAATCAAAAGGGTTTACCACTTTATCGTTATATTGGAAATGGTACTACATTACCTAGACCAATGATGAATATTATTAATGGTGGTGCTCATGCTGATAATAAACTTGATTTCCAAGAATTTATGATTATTCCAATGGCTGATACTATACATGATCGTGTTAGAATTGGTGCTGAAGTATTCCATAACTTAAAGAAAGTATTAAATAGTAAAGTTTTAGCTACTGGTGTTGGTGATGAGGGTGGATTTGCTCCAGACTTACAATCTAATAGTGAAGGCTTTGAACTTATTATGGAGGCAATTAACAAAGCTGGTTATGTTCCAGGAAAAGATGTTAATATAGCTATAGATGTTGCAGCAAGTGAATTCTATGATAAAGAAACTGGTAAATATAATTTAGTTGGTGAAGGACGTAGTTTAACTACTGATGAACTTATCGATTTTTATGAAGAATTGGTTACTAAATATCCTATTATTTCTATAGAAGACCCAGTTGATGAAAATGATTGGGAAGGATTTAGTAAAATTACTAGTAGACTTGGTGATAAAATTCAATTAGTTGGTGATGACTTATTTGTTACAAATAAAGAATGCTTACAAATGGGAATTGATCATCATGCTGGAAATGCTATTCTATTAAAAGTTAATCAAATTGGTACTATTACAGAAACACTTGAAACTATTGATTTAGCTAGAAGAAATGGTTATAGCACTATTATTTCTCATAGAAGTGGTGAAACAGAGGATACTACTATAGCTGATTTAGCTGTTGGACTTGATTTAGGACAAATTAAAACGGGTAGTATGTCTAGAACTGATAGAATTTGTAAGTATAATCAATTAATGAGAATTGAAGAAGAACTTGAAAAATAATTATAATTAAAAGAGGTATTTAAGATACCTCTTTTATTATTTTTTTTGTTTCCGTAATTAATTTTGGTGTTTTTGTTTCTAGTAGTTTATAGTTTTTAATTAAATTTAATATATATTCTTTGCCATACTTTTGATAAATAATAACGAACATGGTGTGAAAATTATTGTAGTCTTGACACCCATATATTGCTTCTTCCAATGTTATGTCAAAAGTAAGAGGCTTATTATCGTATTGGTGTGATATTGTTGTAGCAATTCCTTCATTTAACCATGCATACCAATCATCACAAGTTGATACTAGATCATAACAGGCATGGCAAAATTCATGTAAAATTAAATAGCATAAGTCGTTTATATTGGCATTTTTATGATTGTATGTTTTTTGATACTCTTTTAAAGTTAAAGTTTCTATTTTATTATCAAAACTAAATCCACATATCCATTTGGGTACAGTATTGTCATCGCTTAAATAATAACCAGTTTCTAAGTATTTTTTCCTGAAAATGTCTAATTCTGAATTTAAATTTACTTCAATTTTGTTTTGAATTTTCTTTAATTCGAAAAAGTTCATAATTTCTTGTGATATTGATTCAATTTTATCTATCATTTCTTCAATGTATTCTAAATCTTTTTCTGTATAATTAATTATTAAATATTTTAAAATTTTTTGCATGAAATTACTCCATTTTTTATTCTATAGTTTAATTTTACTAGATTCATTATTTTAAGTCTATTCATTTATATAATTTTTTTGATATACTAATGTCAGGTGATACTATGTTGATTTTTTTAATTGTTCTTTTAATATTAATTATTATCTTTCTTGTACTTAAAAGAAAGTTTCAGGCATTTTTATTAAAATATTTTAATACAACAGATTTGAACAAATTAATAGAAGAATCGGAATGGGAAGCTGAGAATACACCTAAATCAGTTTACGGAATGGAGAGTGTTTATAAAGATAGAATACTTAAAGATTTTCCGGAAGTAAACTTAAATGAAATTAAAAGTATGGTTGAAAAAAGTATTTTAGATACTTTTCAAGCTATTGAGAATGGTGATATTACAGATTTTAAATATAATAGTAATAAGGCAATAGCTTTTGTTAAGAGTAGAATAGATGATTATAAAGATAAAGAAGTTAAATTTGATCAAATTCGTTTTCATAAAACGGTTTTAAGTAAATATGAAAATAAGAACGGTGTAGCTACAATGTATTTTCAAACTAGTTTGGAGTATTATTTAACTACTAATAAAAAAAGACGTAAAAAGGTTCAAGATCGTTATAAAGTTGACTTTGTTTATATTGTTGATAGTAATCAGGTTAGTGATAATGAAAAAGCACTTGGTCTTAATTGTCCAAATTGTGGAGCTCCTATTAGTGATGTTGGTGTTAAGACTTGTAAATACTGTGGTAGTGGTGCATTAGAAATAGTAAATAGAGTTTGGACATTTAATAATATAGAAAATTATTAATATGGAATTGGTATGAATACCAGTTCTTTTTTTTCATATAATTTACTAGGTGATTATTACGAAGATTGATTATAAGAGTTTACTATTAAATATCTTTATACCTTTATTTTTAGGTAGTTTTATTGGTTTTATTACAGCACCATTTAATAATTATTATGATATAAATCTTCCTAGTTTTGCACCACCAAGCATAGTTTTTCCTGTTGTGTGGAGCATACTTTATATATTGATGGGAATATCTAGTTATATTATTATTAAAAGTAATTCAAGTAATAAGTATGATGCTTTATTTATATATGGTGTACAACTTGTTATTAATTTATTTTGGAGTATATGGTTCTTTATTTTTAGATTTTATTTGTTATCATTTATATGGATTATATTATTAATTTGTTTTGTATATGTTATGATTAAGAAGTTTATGGGTATTAATAAAATAAGTGCATATATTCAAATTCCATATTTTTTATGGTTAATATTTGCTAGTATTTTAAATTTGTTTGTGTATTTTTTAAATATGTGATATTCTAATGCCAAGAGGTGATATGATGCCTGTTAAAGAGTTTTCTATATGTAGTGAATATGATGGAAAAGATAAAAAGAATTATGGTTTTTATAGGTGTTTTATTGCGGTTAAAAATAATTGGTTTGAAGGAATTATAGTAGAAAATAGTTTTGATAATAGACAGAGTAATATTGGGTTGGTATTTGGACTTTATTTTCCTAATAGGATTATAGAAATGTTTTCTTGCTTTGGTAAAAAGATTACTAGATATTGTATGGAAAGAGAGATAAATTCATATATTGGTAATTTTTCGACTATTAATATGGTCCCTGCTGTTAATGGTTCTTGTGTTATTAATGAAGTTAATCATAATGTATATACAGAAGCTGAAATTTCAAATAAAGTTAATATTTGTAAGTCTTTACTTGATTATGATAGTAGAAACTTTTATGAATGTATTGTGAAACACAAAGATGATTTTTTGCTTATTTCTGGCTATCAAGGTCGACCTTTTGAAAAACTAAGTACTATTTTAGGTAATGACTTCTTTTTACTTGGTCAATCTAAAAGGTATGATCAGAAGTATATGACGTTATATAATGATAAAAAAGGATATGATTGGCGTATATAAAGTTGATTTCTTTTCTTTTATGTGTTAGAATAATAACAGTTATGGAGGGATAATATGCAAACAGTATTATTAGTAATATCCATTTTATTAATTATTATTGTTTTATTACAGAGTAATAAAGCAGAAAGTGGAGCTCAAATCATTAGTGGTGGAAACTCAGATTTGTTTTCTAATCGTAAGGAAAGAGGTAGTGAATTAATCATTACAAGAATTACTTTCGTATTAGGCATGACTTTCTTTATTATTAGTTTCATTATGGAGTTTATTTAAAATAAGTGTTTATATGTAAAGGAAAGACAAGTGTCTTTCTTTTTTTATTGTTTATTGCTTTTTTTTAGCTTATAATGAAATTAGAAAGAATCAGGTGATATCTATGGAAGATAAGATATTGGAGTTGTTAAATCGTAAAAACAAAGCATTAAGTATTCAAGAAATTGACCACTTATTAGGATTACAAACAGGAGATGAATTTCGTGAATTAGAGGATACTATTAATAAAATGTGTAATGAATATACAATTTATTGTACGAATAAAGGTAATTATATGACTTTTGATAGAAGTCCTTTAAAGAAAGGAATTTTGCGTGTTAATCGTAAAGGGTTTGGTTTTGTTGAACTTCCTGATGAAGAAGATATTTATATTGATGCAAAAAATATGAATGGAGCTTTACATAATGATTTAGTAGTAGCGGAAATAACAGGGAGAAAAGAAAAAAATAAACTTGAGGGTCGAATTTTAAAAATATTAGATCGTAAACTTGAATATGTTATTGGTGAATTCTATTTAGAAAATGGTGTTGGTCATTTAATACTAGATGAAGAAAACCTAAAAATGAATATTATTATAGAAAAAGATGATATTCATGGAGCAGTTGATGGTCATAAAGTTCAAGTACGTTTATTAGAACAGATGGATGATCATACTTATCGTGGTGAGGTTACTAAAATTTTAGGACATAAAAATGATCCTGGTGTAGATATTTTATCTATTGTTTATAAGTATAATATTAGTGATACTTTTCCGGAAGAAGTTATTGAACAGTTAAAGACTATTCCAGAAGAAGTAAGTGAAGAAGATAAGGTTGGTAGAACTGATTTAACTGATGTTACTATCTTTACTATAGATGGTGATGATACTAAAGATATAGATGATGCTGTTTCTATCAAAAAACTTGAAAATGGGAATTATGAGCTAGGTGTACATATAGCTGATGTTAGTTACTATGTAAAAGAAGGCACTCCGCTTGATGTTAATGCTATGGATAGAGGTACAAGTGTTTATTTAGTTGATAGAGTTATTCCAATGATTCCTCATCAATTATCTAATGGTATATGTTCATTAAATGAGGGAGTAGAAAGACTTACTATTTCCTGCGTTATGGAAATTAATTTAGATGGTAAAATTGTTGATTATAATATTTTTCCAAGTTATATTCGTTCTCGTAAGAAAATGACTTATAAGAATGTTAATAGTATTTTAGAAAAGAATGTTGTACCAGATGGATATGAAGAGTTTGCAAATGATTTAAGATTGATGGCAGAACTTGCTAAGATATTAAGAAAAAGTAAAATTAAACGTGGATACTTAGATTTTGATGTGGACGAAGCTAAGATTTTAGTTGATGAAAAGTGTCATCCTACTGATATTGTATTAAGAGAACGTGGCGTTGGAGAAAATCTAATTGAAGATTTTATGATTATGGCTAATGAGTGTGTAGCTACTCATATTTTCTATATGGAGCTTCCATTTATCTATCGTGTTCATGAAGTGCCAAAGGAAGAGAAAATTCATGACTTTTTATCATATATAGGAACTTTAGGTTATGTTTATAAAGGTAATATGAAGGATAATAATCCTAAAGCTGTACAGGGATTACTTGAATTTTTAAAAGATAAAAAAGAGTTTAAGATATTATCAAGTCTACTTCTTAGAAGTATGCAAAAAGCTGTATATAAACCTCAAAATTTAGGACATTATGGTCTTGCTAGTAAATGTTATACACATTTTACTTCTCCTATTAGAAGATACCCTGATACTACTGTTCATAGACTTTTACGTACATATTTATTTAATAATGATTTAAGTCCTGAAACAATTAGTCATTGGGAAAGTAAGTTACCAGTTGTTGCTGAAATTGCTTCTAGTCGTGAACGCGCTAGTATTAATTGTGAACGTGAAGTTGATGATATGAAAATGGCTGAATATATGGAGGATCATATTGGTGAAGAATTTAAGGGTATGATATCTGGTATTACTAATTTTGGTATATTTATTCAGTTAGATAATCTAGTTGAAGGATTATGTCGTTTAGCAGATATGCGTGAATTTTATCATTATGATGAGAAAGCAATGTGTGTAGTAGGTGAAAAAACTAAGACTAAATATTCTTTAGGTGATGAGGTTTTAGTTAAAGTGGTTAGAGCTTCTAAAGAGGAACAAACTATTGATTTTGAAATTATTAGAGGTAGTAATGAAAAAGAAGAAAAAGGGGAAAACTAGTGTAAAAAAGGCTTCTTTGAAGAGAACTACAAAAACTAATAAAAATCAATTATTTAAAAGTGTTATATCTTTAATTGTTTTATTAATTTTGTGTACTATTATAGTTTTTGTTTGTAATAAGTATTTTGGCATTGATAATAATGATAAAGTTGATATATCTAAATCTCGGTCTACGTTACAGCAAGATAAAAAGTTATCTTTAGTAATGGTTGGAGATGGATTAATTCATGGAGCTGTTTATGGTGATGCTAAAGAAGGTGACAGTTATAATTTTTATAAAATGCTAGAAGAGATGAAACCAATTATTTCTTCATATGATTTGGCTTTTTATAATCAAGAGTCTATACTGGGTGGAACTGAACTTGGACTTTCTAGTTATCCTAGATTTAATTCACCATATGAAGTTGGGGATGCTTTTTTAGATGCTGGATTTAATTTAGTTTCTTTAGCCAATAATCATACCCTAGATCGAGGGGAAGTAGCTATTCGTAATTCTTTGAATTATTGGAAAGATAAAAAGGTTTATACTGCTGGTTCTTATGAATCAGAAGAAGATAGAAATAACATTAAAATTGAAGAAAAAAATGGTATTAAATATGCATTATTATCTTATACTTGTTGGACTAATGGTTTAAATGTACCTAATGGTAAATCATATTTACTTAATAGATATGATGATGAACTTGTTAAAAAAGATATTGAGAGTGTAAGAGATAAGGTTGATTTATTGATGGTAGCTATGCATTTTGGGGATGAATATTCTTTTACTCCAAGTAGGGAACAAAAAAGAATAGCTACATATTTATCTAGTTTAGGAGTAGATATTATTATTGGACACCATCCTCATGTAGTTCAACCTATTGATTTTATCAATAATACTTTAGTTATATATTCTCTTGGTAATTTTATATCAGCACAAAGAGGAATAGAAAAGTTAACAGGACTAATGGTATCTGTTGATGTATTAAAAGAAAATGATGATTCTAAAATTAAACTTGAAAATATTGGCGCTGAGTTGACTTATACTTATAGCAATTATACTAAAAATGGTCGTACTGGTTTTAAGGTATATCCTTATAGTAAACTTAATGATAGTATTTTACCTAATTATAAAACGTATTATAATAAATATATGAATATAGTTATTCACGGAGATAGCAGAATAGGAAAGAGTGATTACAGTGGAAATAGTAAATAGAGTAGCTAGACATGATTATTTTATAGAAGAAGAATATGAGTGTGGAATAGTTTTAACTGGTACTGAGATTAAATCTATTCGTGATGGGAAGGCTAATATTAAAGATAGTTATGGTATAGTAAAAAATGGTGAAGTTTTTTTACTTAATATGTTTATTAGTCATTATAAAGAGGGAAATATTTTTAATCATGATGAAACCAGAACTAGGAAGTTACTTATGCATAAAGCGGAGATACGCAAGTTGGGTGACAAAATAAAATTGGAAGGATATACCTTGGTTCCTTTGAAAGTATATTTTGTTAAGAATAAAGCCAAGGCGCTTTTAGGCTTATGCAAAGGTAAAAAGGATTATGATAAAAGGGAATCCATTAAAGAAAGAGATATTAAAAGACAAGTTGAAAAAGCTCAAAAGAATATTTATTAGAGAGGTTGAAACTTGATTAAATGTGTGTTATAATTAGCACACAAATGGGGCTGCTTTGGTTTCGACAGGATTAGTAGGGCAAGAATTGCAAGTAGATGGCAATCTTTAAATGCATCAGTTAAATATAACTGGAAACAATTATTCAATGGCTTACGCTGCTTAATTAGCAATATAGCGTTTGCGCTTCTTTAAAGGTTTTACCTGTGAATCTTTTTAGAGGCTCGATTTTAGCAGGTTATATTACTATGATGTCTATAGTAGTGATGAATTTTATAGACTGGCTATATTAACATGTGTTAACTAGTTTTTAATATAGTGAGATTGTTTAGTTAACTAAACTTGTAGATGTTCTTGAGGCGCTAGTTTTGGACAGGAGTTCGATTCTCCTCAGCTCCACCATAGGGAAATCCGCTCGAACTTTTTATAAGTTCCGAGAATAAATAGACAATCAATTCTAAATTAGGATTGATTTTTTTCTTGTTTAGAAAAAAGTCTTTCAAAGAAAGGATTGATTAAAATGGTAAATGTTATCAAGCAAGAAGTTAGAATGGAAGAATCATTAAGAAAGAGATTAGAGTTTATATGTGAATTTTGTAAGGTTAAATCAACAATTATTAATGGTAATTTAAGAATGATAGATAAAACTAATCTTACATATCTAGAACCACACAGAATTATAATTAATGGTATAACTTTCCTAGCTTTTAATTATTCTAATGAGATATTTATAGAAAACTTAAATAATAAAATTAAATTATCTGAATTAGAAAATTATTTAAAGAATATTTAACAAAAATTATTAATTAAAAAGTCAAGTGCAACAAACGAATAATTAAATTGTATTCACAACTTCTTGTAATTTATAAATTTTAT
>CAKPDJ010000039.1 GCA_934148875.1 uncultured Bacilli bacterium | reverse complement strand
CAAATTATTTATACAACCTACTCTAAGGGGAGAGTCAATATCTTTTAATGAAATTTTTTAAATTATTAAATTACTATCTTTCTAACAAACTTCAAAACTATAATTTATTCTTTTGATGTTAATTTATTAGAAATTAAATCGGTTGCTGTATAAAGGATAGAATATATTATTGTTGAAGCAATAATCATTTTCCAATTTATATTTTTGGTTAATAGATACTCTACTATCATATATATAATACAAAAAATAATCGTATTTATTAAATATTTCATCCATTTTTTCATATTTTTTCTCCAAATATAAATTATTTTAATAAGCCATTAAACTTATTAATTAGCATTACTTTTTAAATACTTTTAATATTAAACTTAATCCAAAGCCAATCATAGCAAAGACATAACCCAATATGAGACTATTAAAAACGAGTCCTAATGAATTTCCTATAATAAAACCTCCGATAATTAACCATTCCATTTTATCATCATTATCATTATCTATTTCAATTCCAAGTGCATTATCAATAGAAAATTCTAATAAAATTGCTAATTTTTTTAAACTATCAATATCAGGAATTGTTTCTCCTGTTTCCCATTTAGAAACGGTTTGCCTTGCAACATCCAACTTTTCAGCAAGTTGCTCTTGTGTCATATTTTTTTCTTTTCTTTTTTGAAGTATTATATTTTGTAATTCCACTTTTCTCACCTCCAATAAAATTATAAATTATTGATGTATTGCATGCCACCTATTAAAAGTGGAATCTTTGCACTTGATTTTAACATTTTAATAAATTACTATTTTTTAACTAATTACAAAAATATAATTTTAAATGTAGTTTAATTTATAATTACTTATATAATCTTAAAACTTGATATTGATATGCTTCATCTTTTTCTGCATAACCAATTGAAATACCTTTTCCATTATTTGATGTTTTACCAGAGTTAGATTTTGTCCTTGCCTCTTTTAATAATTTATCAATTTCTGAATCAGTAATTTGACTATTATTTGCTTTAATTAAATGTTTGATATAAGAAAAAGCATCTGATTCATATTTACTAGTTTTATCTACATATAAAAGCATATAATCTACAATTTCAGTTGTTTTATCTCCTGTATATTTTTCTGGAACAACTACTAAATAAACTCCCTCAATTAATCCATACCAATATTGATTATTGCTTTCAGTTAGGTAATCAGTTGATGCTGCATTTAATGAACTATTATCAACTACTTCTGTATTAAATTTAGCAACTAAGACATCAACAGTTTCTTTTTCAACCCAACCATATTTTTCTTGAGTTTCTTGTAAATCTTTTTTATTTTCTTCTAGATCAGATTTGCTACAGCCAGTTAAACCTAAAATTATACCCGTGCATACTAAAATAGTTAGTATTATTTTTTTCATATTCATTCCTCCATTCTGACAATTACTAATTATTTATCATTTTATAAACTATCTGTATTTAACTTACCATCTATATAATTGATAGCATGTTTTCTAATTTCTTCCATTTTGTTTTTGGTATCACTAATTTTATAATCAATTCTATCTACAAGAATATTTATATAATTTTTTTCTTTAATATATTTTAGACCAGATAAAAAATTATAATCAAAAATAAATGCTATATATGATATCCAACAATCCATGTCTGTTTTTCTTTCTTTGCTTATAATTATTCTATTACTCATAAAATCATTATAAATTTTTTCTGTTATTATATCGTTTTCTAATCTTTCCTTTGAAGAATTAAATATATCTTCAAATCTATCAGATGCTTTTACTCTGAAATTATCGGTTTTATCAGCATCTCTAATAATTTTAGCATGCAATAATTCTCTTTCACTAAGTCCTTTTTCTATTTGTAACTTATTATGGTTTTTTATTGATTTCAATATAATTGAATCATATATATCTTCTTCAATGAAATTTCTTATCAAATTATCTTCAAATAATATTTTAACCGCCAAATCTGCATGATCTACATTCTTATAATCTCTATAATCTCCATATTTTTTTGCTTGTTCAAATCTAGCAATATCATGTAATAAAGCAATTAATTTAGCCAAATCCACATCTTCTTCTGATAAGTTTAAATCTTTCGCAATATATTCACTTAATGAAACCACACCATAAGTATGCTTTATCTTTAATTGTATCATTCCATCATTTAGGTCATAACTACTCAAATATTTTTTAAAATACTCTTGCGCTTTTCTAAAATCAATCATAAGATCCTCCAATAGTTTAATTATATAATAAATATTAAAATATTCACATACTCACATTAGAATTTAATAATTTTTTTATAAATCAAAATCTTATATTAAATTTATCTTTTATGTAAACAAAACAAGTCTAGTAATCTTTTGTATACTAGACTTGTTTTTAGTAATTATTAATTTTTCACTGATTTAATTAGATAAAAAATCCTGAATTTTTGAAAGACTTTCAATGTTGTAATCTAATGTTTCAGTTTTTTCATTTAACTTATTTTTATAATTATGCTCTTCATATTCTATGTATTGTAATGATAATTTATTATTTTTAGTTAAATATATAAACTTCATTACACCCTTACTATTTTTGTTTTTATCATTCATGAAAAGCATTGTTTTAACATCTTTAGGATAATAATATCTATAGGTTTCATATTTATAATTTGAATCATCTAATATTATATTGTTTTGTGTAAAATATAATTTATTCCAATTATCAATAATACCATCAGCTCCATCTATTAATTTTGCTATTACTCTCTTTTCATCAGAGCTATAATTAATAGCATAAATTTTTCCATCTTTTGTTGTAGCTGAATTTAAGGTACAATGATCAACATTATCAAGAATTTTTTCAAAAGGAGCATTACTTCCCGTGTATTTACCATATAGTTCATTTTTATCAGTCAAGTAAAAGAATGTAGATATACCTTTATATACGTCAGTTACATTAGAAATATCATCTATTAGTGTTAGTTCAGTATATTTTTTTCCGAAGCCACTATATTCTTCTAATCCATATGCATATAGCTTTCCATCATTTGATAAGGCTACTAGTCCTAAATCACTACCTGATACTTTTTTAATATTACTACCAAGTTTTTTATATTCCTTGTATATGCCTCCTTCAATGGCATTAACTCCTGATATATATAGATCGCCTTCATTAGATATATAAAATCTACCACCATTTGTAAATGATTTTACATTTTCTGCTAATAAAGTTGGCTCTTTTAAATCTTCACCTTTATTAACCCAGGAGTAAGAATTTTTACCAATTGCGTAGTACTTCCCAGAATTGGTTAGTGCAACTACATACTCAACTCCAATATCAATTTTTGCTATGCTGTCACCAGTTGAATTGTTGTTTGTTAAACTGTTATTTCCCTTCTTATTATTAAATAATAATATTCCACCTGCAATAGCTGCTACTAAAACTATAATTCCTATAATTAAACCTATATTAGTTTTCTTTGGTTGTTTAGTATTTTTAATTTGATTATTATTAATACCACCTTCATAGTAATTAGTAGGTTGTGGTGTAGGTTGTTGAATATTTATTTGATTTTGAGATTGATTAGTATTAATTTGTTGATTAATACCTGTAAAAGTATTATTTGAATTTTGATTAGTTAATGGTTGATTATTAGGTATTCCATTATTACCTTGTGAATTAGAAGTATTCATATTAAAGTTATTTTGTTCTTGATTCATCTTTATCACACTACCTTTCTATTATTAATTTTACCATATTTTTAATTATTTAAAACTTTTTTTGTACTATTTTCAAGATCAGATGTAAAGGTTCAATGTCAATTAGTGTTGGTAGAGTCAAAAACTAATTGACATTGAACCTTTTGTCTATTCCTATCTAAATTTGTATATTATATTTTTATATGTAATAGCTTAATGGTATTTTTATTATTTCATCAATCTTTGTTTTAAATTGATTTAATACATTCCTACTATTCAACTAAATTTTAAAAATAATTAGTTATAAAATAGTTACTATGCAAGTGTAAAAATACAGACAGTTTTATTATAGAAAAGAGTAAGCATTATATGTTTACTCCAATTTAGTATCTTGTAGAATTTATTACAGATGCCTTAGTTACTAGCGATTCAGTTCCGCTTGATGATTTTTCCTTCATAATACCTACTGTTGCATTTGCAGTCACATGAATTTAGATATTGTTTGTCCAACTATTGGAAATGAATTCACTGTTGTACTTAAAGTGGTTAAGCCATTTATTAAATTAGTTGGACTTATATTGGAATCAGTTGCTATAAATGCAGCATCTAATGCTCCTAAATTTTATTACTTGACCAACACCAGAAATTGAATTTCCAAAATATAATAAATAAGTAACTATATTATAATGTCTATCAAATGTATCAAATTACTGTTTTTTTATATTTAAAATAACTCTTAAGTTTAAAATTATTTATTTAAAATTGCATCAATTGGTTTCATTTTAGAAATTTTAAGAATTGGTAAAATACTTGAAATCATTGTAACATTAAATACCAATAAATAAATAACCACAAATTGTCTAATACCAACTATAAATGGTGTAGTTAAAAGACCGCTTAGATAACTCATAACAAATGAATTCATAATATTTGATACTATTACAAGTAAGATGGAGGCAATTGTTCCTGAAATTAAAGCTAAACAAACTCCTTCCCATAAGAAGATTTTCATAACATCTCTACTTCTAGAACCAAGAGCTCTAAGAACTCCTATTTCTTTTTTACGATAACTTATACTATTAAACATAAAATTAATAATTAAAAAGATTGTAAATATTAAAAAAACTATTCCTATATAAAAAGCTATTTTCTGTAATGAATCAAAAACCAATTTTTCTGAATACATTTTCTCACTATAAGTTGATTTAATAGTTAATTCTGATTCCATTGGAAATAAATTAGAAATCTTTTTAAAATCAGATTTATCAGTCATAGGATATAAGATACTAAATTTTTCAACTTTCTTTTGTTGATATTTTTCTACTATAGTAGATGAAAAATAACTTGCATCAGTACTATAATAACACGTACTATTATCATTACAATTGTTATCTTCATAATATACTCCAATAACAGTAAGATTATTATAATCTTGAACTAAATCTTTACTATCATAATTACTATAATTAATTTTTAAATCAACCTTTTTACCAATAACATTCTTTTCTTTTATATAATTAGCAATAAAGCGTTTTGTTAAATCTTCATAATTCATATAAAAACTATTGTTGTTACTAGTATAACTATTTAAGTCTTCATAGTAACTATTATCATTGCAATTTAACATATAAATGCTAAGAATCACTTCGTTTTCTTTTAGACTACTTGTTGTTTTCCAATTTGTCCCATCAAAATATTCTATTTGATGATCTAAACCTGCTATAGAATTATTACCATTCATCATGCCATCATCACTATCTTGTGTAAGACCTTCTACTACTATTTCAGTTTCATAAAAGTTACTTAAAGAACTCAATTTTTCTGTTCTTCGATTAGTAATAAAATTTTCGTTAACAAAGATTTTATTAAGAACATTACTAGTATAGTCATTAGTTACAGCACTTAAATCATAATTAATAATACCTACAATTTTAACTTTTTCTGATGAACCAAAATAATAATTATAGTTTGTATTTAAAATATCTTCGTAAGTTTTTGGTTCAAAAATATTAGATTTCTTAAATTCATTACTAGTAACAGTTTCGTGAACTTCAACACCTTTTTGAATCATTAAATTAGCAACATAATTAGAAATAACAATTTCATTATCACTAGTTGCATTTCTACCTATTATACTTTCTTTTAATATTTTTGATATATCAGAGGTAACAACTAGTTCAATACCATTTGAATTATAATAATACATAGAATCATCTTTTATGCGTAACAACTCACTAATTCTTCCTCCAGAATATGCATCATTATATCTATAAACATCATAATTTTCTTTATTTACTTGACTTTGAATCTTTTTTATAGAATCATCATCAATTGGAATAATCATTGATTTGATATAACTGTCGTCCTTATCATTATTGAATATATGTTTTTTTTCTATTTGAATAAACTGTTCATTCTTCTCAGCTAATAATTTTGAATGGGCTACACTAAAATTATAACTAGATAATGTATCAGTACAACTTAGGAAACCTAGTGTAGCAACTATAAGTATAATTGTAAAAAGTAATTTAATTTTTTTATGTTTTAAACTACCAATTCCTAGTTTAAAACTTTCTTTAAATGGAAGATGAGATTTAATTGTTTTATATGTATTTTTTAAATTGTTATTTTCTTTTACTTCTTTAGAATCATTTACAATTTTTCCATCTTTGATTTCAATAATTCTATCTCCATATTTTTCAGCATATTCTTCATCATGAGATACAACAACTACTAATTTTTCTTTAGCAATTTCCTTTAAAAGTTCCATTACTTGACTTCCTGTTTTGCTATCTAAGTTACCTGTTGGTTCATCTGCTAAAATTATTTTTGGATTTTTTATTAAAGCACGGGCTATTGCTACTCTTTGTTTTTGACCACCAGATAACTCATTTACTTTTCTTTTCTTTAAATCTGTTAGTTCTAACCTATCTAATAATTCATCTATTTCACTTTTATTTATTTCTTTTTGCTGAAGTTGTAATGCAAGAATAATATTTTCATATACATCATAATCTTCCAAAATATTAAATTCTTGAAATATAAATCCTACATAAGTATTTCTATAAGAATCAAAATCTGCTTGTGTAAAGTCCTTACTACTTTTTCCAAGTATTAACATATCACCATCATCATATTTATCAAGTCCCCCTAATACATTAAGTAAAGTCGATTTACCAGAACCACTTTTTCCTAATATAAAAGTCATACCTTTATCATCAAAACTTACTGAGACTCCATCTAACGCTTTTGTATTTTTACTTTTTTTTGATTTATAAGTTTTATAAACATTCTTTAATTCTATCAATTTATATCACTCCTTTTTAAATATTACATTTCAAAAATACATTTTTGTGACAGTTTCATTATATCATTTGTAGTGATAAATAGCAAATTCAAAAGCTTTTTTAATCTTATACTGTTTTTATTCTTTTTTATGTCATTGGACTAGCCAACCAGTGAAGATACCTAAATATAAATTAAGTGCAAAAAAGTCATAATTATGGCTTTTTTATATGATTGAGCTAAATTAGGATATTTAATTTAGCTGTTAATTATAGGCAATAATGATTGTTCCCATTTCTTTATAAAATATATTTGACATTTTTTATTATTTGTCATATCGCAATATATTCTAACGCAATTAGATTGTTGTGAACTTTCATTTATCAAGTTATTAACACTATCTGTTGGAAATATAATATATTTATCATCTTTATATTTAATATAAGAACATTGGATAGATTTTTAATACGCTCATCAGTTGTAGAATAAAGTCTAAGTGATTCCAACTGCATATAATTAATATCAATACTTTTCATAAATGGATAATATTCCAACCCTAAAAGTATTTTTGAAACTTCCTTTATGTTTCAAAAAAAGAACAAGAATTGATTGTTTTTTTCAATAGAAACGAGTTTTATTTTCTAATAAAAAGCATAGAAAAATTGTCTAAACCTGTATTATCAATAAATTCAGTTTTTTTATTATGTGGTTTATGTCATCGAACCAACTGGGCCAAGAGGAGCTGCTAGTCCAACGGGATATGATGCTATAGGTTTTGCTAGTATTATGGGTACAAAACAAGCTGGTACTGCTCAAATTGGTAATACAAGAATAACTCCTGGTGTTAGTGATTACATAGCTATTAATGGTAATAGTATTACTATTAAAAGAACTAGTGTATTTGAAATTGTGCTTTGTGGTAGAATTTCTGGAGTTACCCAAAATACAGGGGCATCCTTTTCACTATTTAATACGGAAACAAATTCCGTAGTTAGTGATTTATCATTTGTATTAGAGGCTGGAAACACACCTGATATGGACTTTTCTGAAATGACTGTAACTGATATCACAGGTCCTACTACTTTGGAAGTTAGAACGACTATTAATGGTAGTGATGAAATTACTTTTTCAGAAATGAACGTATTGCTTAAAAGTTATACAATGTAAAAATATTAAAGCAAAAAAATATAGTGCTTATATTTAGACACTATATTTTTTATTTTATCCTCTATATACTATTAACTGTTCTGGTAATAGATAAATATTTTGATTATTTCTTATTATTTCCTCTAGTGTTAATCCTAAAGAAGCTGCTACATTATTTAGAGTATCACCATCTTTAGTTATATACATTCTTACACCTTTTCTTGGTATCATTAATCTTTGACCTGGAAAAATATATTCATTTAACTCCAAACCATTTAAACTAGCTATTTCCTGTGGTGTAAGGTTATATTTTAAACCTATTTGATATAAACTATCCCCTTTTTGAACTGTATAGTATTCAAAATAATCATTACCATTATAATTAGCATTAGTATTATTATTTATGTTATTATTACCATTCATATTATTATAATTATTATTACTACTGTTATTTGTCATAGGTATTATTAATTCCAAACCTGGTACTAAATAATACATATTGTCTAAATTATTTTCTTTTACAAGGTCAGATACATTAACATTTAACTTTTTAGCGATGCTTATAATATTATCACCAGGTTCTACTATATACGTTTGCATATTATCCCTCCTGAATAAATTATATGCAAGCAAAAGAAAAACATTAACTATTATAGCAATTTTATTTCTATATTAAATTTAAAATATATTACATTCTACTCAATGATTTTACTTTTTCATAAACGAAATCTTCTGGAACTTCAAAAAATCTACTCAAATATAATGTAACACCTATTGATGGCAATCCACTATCAACAGCAATATTATATTGATTAATAAATATATTATCTGGTGCCAATATGTTCAATACAAATTTTTCATGTTTATCATATATTTCTTTGTAAGTTAAAGTAGAAGTTGATAAATCTTCAGGGTGTACATTCTGTTGGTCCACTACTCTATCTATTAAATAAGATACATAAGAACCTAACATTGTAGCAACTACTACTCTTTGAGTAAATATATGCTCGTTGCGATTAACAAGTATTACTTGACCGCTATCATATTTTGATATATCTCCAATTAACAGTTTTCCCACAATTCTTGATTCTCCACTTTCGCAAAAATCTTCATGATATACTTTTAAACCATAACTTTTAGCAACTTTTACAATAGGAATAGCTATATTCTTATCACTATAATTTAATTTTTTTAAAATTTGTTGAGCCATTTGTGCTTCGCTTAAATTTGACAAACCATTATTTTTTCTTTGTAATTTATAATTAGAAAAATCTACTATATTTCCCATATTTATCACTTTCTTTTTGTTGTATATTCTATTACTTTTTCATTATTAATCAATTTTTTGTATCAATATATGTAAAATATAGAAAAGGAAATCTTTATGGTTTTCTATAAATAGCAACACGATTTAACTGATTATAGCGAAGTTCATTATTCTTTAAAACGGGTATATTGCCACTATTTTCATTGAAATAATATAAAGTATCTCCAACTACATAATAAATAGTATCATCTACTACTTTAAAATTATTTAAGTTGTTCGTTTTGAATAACAGAACTGATACATCTATATTATCTTTTGAAACTTGATATACTTCACCATTACTATTATAAAAATAATAACTATTCTTATTTTCCTCTATTTTTACATAATTATATTTTTTTGATACTTCTTCTGGAATACTAGTAAATTTAATTTCCTTATTTACAAAATCATAAATATTAGCATCTTGCCAAGTACCATTATATAATTGTCCTTTAATGTCTTTGCTTCCTATTAAGCGACTATTATTTGATTTAGGATTAATCTCTATTTGAAGCAAATTAGAAGGATCTGTATAATATAATTTATTATCTACTACACCATTTATGTAAGTATTACTAGATAAGGTATAACCAAGTTCTACTGATTTAATTTCGCTTTTTTCTATGTCTATAATATTTACCTTGTTGAACTCTAATACTTTATTACTTAGATATACTGGAATAATATAGTACTTATCAACTAAATAGCCATGATTATTTTCATACTTATCGTAACTTAAAGTGTTTTTAACAGATTTTTTTTCTTTACTAATAATTTGAATACCTTTGTAGTTCCATAAAGTAATATAATCATTATCTAATAGATTACTTATGTAGATAGTTGAATTATCTAGTGCTTCTTTATTTTCTGTATTATTGATAGTATCAACACTATATCCTTTATTTTTTAAATCTTCTCTTATCTTATTTATGAACTCACTATTTATGGCATGACTAGAATAATTTACGCCATCTTTTATACATTGTAAGTAAGAACCTTTTTCGTCTAATAAAATTGGATATATACAACTGATGCCATCTTGCTCATAGTATTCAAAATTTTTAATTATTTTCTTTTGTTTGTTATAGGTATCAGGCAAGACATAATAATAGATTTCTTTATCATTTTTAATTATTATATCGTACTTATTATCTAATTCCTTAGAGTATTTTTCATGAACATCAAATATTTTATCATTATATGAAACTTGATAATCTACTTCATGACCCTTTTTAAAATATGTAAGTGCCCACTGACCAGCAAAAAATAATAATATTAACAGTATTAATATTGAAATAGCTTTTTTCATACTACCACATCCCTTTAGTTTATATTTATATTATATCTAATATTATACCCAAAAAAAAGATAAATTTTACTATTTATCTTTTATACCATTTAATTTTTGTTTTTCTTTCATCATATATGAAGTTATCATTGTTTCTATTTCAGGTAATGCCTTTTTGTCAATATTTGATAGTGTTATAAACTCTTTAACTGTATCGATATGAATTTTTCCCCAAATAACGCCAGATAAAACTTTTAAATCGTTAAATAACTCTGGAGTTACTGAATCTAAGAAATATCCAAATACTACTCTTTTTCTACCGATTAATAATCTTTTGTCAGTTAAAACAATTACTGCTGTAGAAAAAATATCAAATGGATTATTATTTTTTTGAGCAACAAAAGCATATAGTGGTTTTTCATCTGGATTTATATGCATTTCTACAACTTTAGAATTCTTACGTAAACGCCAAGCAATGCTCATTGAATATTTTTTCTTAAATTTTAAAACTAATTCATAAACAGTAGGACTTTTTTTCATAGATAACCACTTCCTTAATTCATATTATAGCATGTCTTCAATTAAATTCAAAAGTTTTTCTAAAATATCATCGATAAATTTAACAATAGCACCTAGTACATTATCAAACAAACTGCGGAAGAAACCTTTTTTATTTTTCTTTTCATCTTTTATTTCGTCAACTTGCTGTTCTTTCTTTTCTTGCCACTTTCCAACTTTATTTTTTTTAGCACTTATTTCACTATCTTGTAGAGTACTAGTATATTTATAGGTATCATAAATGGTATTTACTGTTGCGTAACCATTAACTACTAATTTATTTTGAAGTAATTTATCATCAGTAAATAACCATACTAATTTACGACCATAACTATCTTCTTCTTTACCATTAGTATCATACTCAATTATTATTTTATTAGCATCTACTAAAGTATTACATACATACTGTTTTGCAGTAGTTAAAATATCTTCATCTTCTACTTCATCAATAGCTAATAACTTTACTTTGAATATTTCATCATTACTATTTCTTAATTTTACTGTAGTTACATCTACACACTCTTCTAAAGTTACTGTTTCCTGTTTAGCTGTTTCTACTTCTTCTACATCTATATCACTATTCTTATCACTACTTATAGCATAAGCTGATATAGGAAATATTAATAGAACTGTTAAAAATAAATATAATAATTTTTTCATATTATCACCTACTACATATATTTATATATTTCTAATATTAAATTATTTTTCTTAGTATAACCTTTTTCTTCACCTATTTTAAATTTGCCTACTCTACGAATAGATATTATATCATCTTTTTTAAGAATAGTATGTGCTTTTATTTCCTCTTCATAATTTAGAAGGACTAATTTATTCTTAATCATATCTAATGCTTGATTGCGACTACAACTTGCTAGCTTACTAATAATATTATCTATTCTTAGACTACTTACCATGATTGTATATTCTTCAAATTGTTTTCTTTTTATGATAATTTCACTAACTCTATTTAAAGTAATATTTTCATTATTAATACTAAGAAAATTATGTTCTAAAAAAGGGTTCATTCTACTTAAATTAGTATAGTAAAAATATCCATCTTCTATGAAAATATCACCTATAGTATTAGGAGTTAAACCTAATGAAAATAAGGTACCTAAAATATTAGGGTGAGTAATTTCTTTAGAAATAGAAATTTTATAGAAAGTAACAAAATTATTATAATCCCCAAAATAGATAATTTTCTTTTCCATAAAGGGATATGGCTCGTATATAGAATAATTTATTTTTTCACTATTAAGATAAGATGTAGCTAATTTTAATTCACTTGGATTTAAAAAATTAGTACACATACTCTTATTATCTTTTTTATATATTCTATATTTATCCATAATACTTGAAATTAGGATGTTTTCTTTTTTAGTATAAAATTTATTGTTCATAATATCCCCAGTATCATTATATATTATTTTTTATGAGAAAAAAAGAAATGTCTTTGATTGGACATTTCTTTACAGTTTTACTTTTTTTGATAGGTACGATTTAGTTCATCTATAAATCCTTGATTTATAGTATCTTTATCTAATACCTCATTCTCAATACTATTTAAATAACTTGTAAAGCGATTAATAATTTCTGTTTTTTTAATCTCAACATTTTTAAGTGTTATTGTTTCTTTTTGAAGTCTATCATCTACGTTATCATCAAACCATTTTATTCCTATTTCTTCTAATAACTTTATTTGAGTTTCTGTTATTTTTTTGTTTATTGTTCCTTTATAGGCTTGACGTTGGTTATTTATCCACTTTCCTAAAGCTACTCCATTTTCATCATATTCGTA
>CAKPDJ010000038.1 GCA_934148875.1 uncultured Bacilli bacterium | reverse complement strand
GTGTGATATTTATTAATAGTTTCATCTCTTACTACTTTACCATCACTTAATCTTATAATACGATTAGAATATCTTTTGGCTAAATATTCATTATGACTTACAACAATAACTAAAATATTTTTTGATAATTCTTTTAAGATATCCATAACAATAATACTATTTTTACTATCAAGAGCTCCGGTTGGTGCATTGTTTAAATCCAATTTATTTAACTTTCAAAATTCCATACTATTTTCATATCTCTTGTATTAGTTTCTTTATCATATTTACCAATATAAATTCTATCGATAAAATCAGAAACAATATCTATATCAATACAGTCGATATGTTTATACTTACCATATACAGTTTCTTTAGTTTTCAATATTGCTTTTTTATCATTGATTAATTTTAGTTCTTCTTTGATTTTAGCAGATCTATTTTCTAACTTTTCACTATCATCTTTATATTTACTTTTTAATATTATATACTCATCTGTATCTAATAAACCATTGATTTTATCTTCGTATAAATGTTGAAAGTATGTTTTTTTATTTTGTAATTCCTTATTAACATCAATTAATTCTTTGTTTAAACTATTTATTCTACTTTTGAATAAATCACTATCAGTATCCTTTTCTTTAAATTCTTTTAATTGTTCTTCGTTATAAAAGCGATTTAGTAATTCATTGATTTTGCCTAACGCAAAATTATTCAATTCATCCTTACTTATATTACTACGATTATCACAACTCTTGTACTTTTCCTGTTGGTCTTTGCATCTAAAATATACATGATTACAATCTCCTGTTCTGCAATAAATTTTTCCACAACATTTGCAATAAAGCTTATGAACAAATGGATTATAATATCCATCTTTGTTGGCACGAACTCTTTGCTTTAATCTTTCTTGAACCTTTAACCATTGTTCCAATGAAACAATTCTCTCATGTGTATTTTCAACTCTTATCCAATCTTCTTTATCTTTTTTTACTTTCTTCTTATTTTTATAACTTACATTTGTTGTTTTTGATTGAACTAAATTACCTATATATACTTCATCAGTAAGTATTTTTTTTATCATTTGATCACACCACTTACATTTTTTTCTGATGTTTTTTTCATAATCAATTATTTTTTTCTCATCATTAGTTATTTGAATAATGTCAAAATAATATTTTTCGTGTTCTATATTATTTTCTAATAATATATCAAATTGATAATTAATTGTATGCTTTCTATCTAACATTTCCACAACTGTCGCTATACATGTTGTATCAAAAGGAATAAGATCATCCTTTCTTAATAGCGTCCATTTTTTTACATCAAAATTATTATAATCAATATCATTATCAGTTGTATAATATATTTTCATCTTTTTTTCAGAATAATTTTTTAAATACAATTTACATTTATTGTCAAAATTCTTTTTATCTTTAGAAAATATATTATAAGAAATAAGATTATGCAGTATCTCCCTACTTTCATTAATATAACTTATATCGACTTTATAAAGACCTGCTTTTTCAATATAATCATACACTAAATAATTATCAAGATATGCTAATTTTAAATTTGAACCTTTAGACATCTTATACTCATACGGACTTGCAACAAAATTATCGTTCAAATATCTTGCTATTGTTTTAAGCCCCATTCCATTGATATAATTTTCAAATATTTGTTTTACAGTTTCAGAAGCTACTGGATCTATAATTAAATGATTTTTATTTTCTGGATCTCTATCGTAACCATAAGGAGCAAAACTTCCTGTAAACTCTCCACTCGCTCTTTTTGCTCTCAATGTTTCTTTAATGTTTATTGAAGTATCTTCTAAATACCATTCATCTGTCAATCCTAAAATTTGACTAGTCTTTTTAGTTTCTCGTCTTGTATTATCAATATGATCCACAACACTTTTAAATTGTACATTCCACTCTAAAAATTTATTATGCAAATATCTTTCTATAAGTTCCATATCTCTTGCAAATCTTGATTGAGTTTTTGCAATTACTACATCTATTTCTCCAGCTTCACAGGCTTTAATCATTTCATTAAACTGTGGCCTTGAACTATCTGCTCCAGACCAGTCCTCATCATTATAAACACCTACAATTTCATATCCATGCTCTATTGCATAACTACGTAACATTAAATCTTGATTTTTAATACTTTCTGATTTTTCTTCTTTGGTTAATTTATCTCCATCTTCCTTTGATAATCTTTCGTATAACACCGCCCTTAATATTTTATTTGTACTTGTTTCACTATTCATAAAAAATCCTCTCCTATTTTTTAATCATAGTTTCAAGCCCATTTAAATTATAACGCGTATTAAACATAATTACAGCCCTCTAGCAATGAATTTTCCTTTTTTTTAATATAATTATAGAATTTTTTATTAAATATCACTGATAATTCTTCATTTGTAATCTCTAATTTTGATGTTTTATATTCTTCTTCACAAACATAATTAATAGTTCTTTTTTCTTTTCCTTTCTTAACCATTTTATCCCCCTTTTTATTCTTTTTTATTTTTTAGTAATTTGATTGTTCAAACAACTTACCAATCAATACAACTTGATAACCTTTTCTATTTGGATTACAAGTTATTAATGTTATATATTTATCGCTATTACTAAGCAAAACATCAGCTTTGCCTGTTTTTTCTATATCATATTTATTAGTGATTTTATAATTATACTTAACCCCTTTATAATAAACATAAACACCATCACCAATATTAACATTTATTAATTTCTTAAAATAAGAAATATTACTGTTTCCAGAATGTGCATATAAAATAAAATTACCCTCTTTATCAGGATAATTACTATGTTCATCAACACTTATAGCATAGTTAATTGAACTAAAATTTTTAGTGCTGTCAACTACACCTCTTTTTAAATCTATACTAGGTATTTCTAAAATTGCTGTATAATTTATTTCTTGTTGATATTCTTTTTTTATTTCTGGTTGTTCTTTTTCCATTTCTTCTTCATCTACTATTTTAGTTTCCTCAATGTAATCGTTTACCATTTCTTCATCTTTTTGAGTTTGATAATAATTATAAACACTCAAAAATGATATTATTACTAAAGAAACAATTATGAATATTTGACCTATTATTTTTAGTTTTTTTCTCATATTTGATTTTCCCTTTCTATATTATTCCAAAAAGATATTATCGTTTTTTTAATTCTCTTATTTGTTGCAATTTCTACTGTTATATCATCAGTAAATAATTGTTTTAATTTTATTAAATTCATTTTGTTAAACAATGTAGCTATTTCTAATGTATAAACCTCATCAGCATCTTTTATTTCATTAATAATTCTTCCATCAAATAAATCTTTTAATTTTTTTAAAAACAGCAAAGCATTATTCTCACTATTTATATTTTTAATAATTTTTCTCATTTTGTTTTGAGTTTGTCTTTGACTAGAAGTAATTATTTTTTGTGTTATCGCTCTCTCTTTACTATTATTATCCTTCTCATAATAATCTCGCAATTTTTCAATCGTATAATAATTATCAGTTAATCTTTTAAGTACCTTTGTTTCTCTTTCACAAATTGGCACTTTTTTATATTTTGGATATAAATCACTATACATATATGTATCTCTAAATATTGGATTACCAAATACAGGAAAGATAATAGTTTTATATTTAAGTGCAATAATTTCATTTGCAGTTAATAATTCTCTACCCAATAAAGAAGTAGTTTGATTACCGCCTATCTTAAATGGATCGGTACTTGTACTTAATGAGCTAGTTGTTATTGTTGCTTTACCAAGTTTTTTTTCAATAATCTGTGCACACTCTACACTATTAGTTTTCAAATAACATAAAGCCGAGTTATCAATTATTATACTAGCTATTTCTTTACCATATATTTGATCTAATTGTGCAAATGATTGTATAAAGAATATATATCTCATTCCCCTAGAACGAGCCACACTAACTGAAACTTGTATATCTCTTATTGGAGGAATTGAAGCAAATTCTTCAAGAATCCATTCAACTTTAACTGGAAGAGTGCCATTATTTTCAGGTAAGTTTGCAAAATTTGATAGATCTTTAATTAACATTCCTAAAATAATTGTAACTAGTTGATAATAGCTATTATCTTCATCTGGCACAATTATAAAAAGTGCTGTTGGTTTTTTAGCAACATCAGTAAGATTAAACTCACTTATGCTAGTTACATTTTCTACATTTAAATCATCAAATATAGACATCTTTTCTCCAAATACAGCAGTTACAGATTTATAAGTATTCTCAGCTGCTGAAAGTATTGATGTTAAATAATCTTTTGATAAACAACCATAACTTCTAGCATTCAAGTTTCTTTGTAAATATGTTTGATTTTCTTTAATCAATGAAGAATTTTGAAACTTTTTTATACTTGCAATATTGATTTTATTTTCACCGATCAATCCTTTTTTAAAATCCTCTAAAAAAATTCCTGTTAATCCAATAAATAATTGTTTACTACTATTAATCCAAAATGGATCCTTACTTTCTTTTTCAGTAAATATTAAATTTGCAAGAGAAATAACTAAGTGATTAGCCTCTGCTTGATGATTAGAACTTTTATTTTGATTATCTTTAATTTTTTCTAATAAATCATTTGGTGATAATGTACTCAAATATTCCTCTAACTCCTTTTTAGTATGATTCTCAAAAGTATAATTTTCAAAAAGTTTTTTGCTTTTTGCATTTTTTTCAATGTCATCCTGATTATTTTTTATTACCTCAATAATATAGTCTGCTAAATTATATTTACTTATAATCTGTTCCATATATTTTTTACTTGTAAACATTTTTGATATTGATATTTTATTTACTTTTATAAAATATGACAAAAGGAACATCATATTTTTATCATACATACAATGTTCCTTCCATTCTGTAATGATTGGTTGCATAATATTAATTTTATTTGATTTTGTTGGATTTCTAAAATCTATCGTAACAACATCATAACCATTTTCTTCAAAAATTTTACCAGTTGTTTTAAAAAGT
Organism: uncultured Bacilli bacterium; assembly: GCA_934148875.1. Classification (GTDB taxonomy): domain Bacteria; phylum Bacillota_I; class Bacilli_A; order RF39; family UBA660; genus Alloscybalousia. The sequence goes on along the minus strand of CAKPDJ010000038.1, from coordinate 8,117 downwards.
TCTGCTTTGGGATCAGTTAAAACTACTGAATGTTTTTCTTTAGCAGTTGCGAATTGGATGCAGATAGGAATACTAACAGTAATTGACTTACCACTACCAGTAGAACCAATCAAAACATAATGTGGCGATTTATTATCATAATATACATTTTTAAACTTTCCATTTTCTTTTTCATACCAAACTGGAAAACCTGCTTTATTAATATTATTTAAATCTTCTTTATCGAAGTTTGCTTTTATTTCTTTTTTATCAGCAAATTTACTAGAACCATGCTCATTGTTATTTTTTAACTTCCTTTTAAAAATTCTTGGCTCTATTATTATGATAAATACTATAAGTAATATAACTATAATTAATAATATCATCATAGGTGGCGACATAGCATCAAACTTCACACTATCCATCTTTTACATCTCCAAAACTTCTTTATTTTCTTTAAAAAAATCATTGTATTCTAATAATTTTTCTTTTTCTTTTCCATAAACAGTAGATAATGGATAACCAAAATTTTTTTCACTTTGAGAACAACACATTATTTTATTATTAACAAATGTATATAGTTTTCCTTTTCTATTTATATAATAATCATAGTTATACCCTGTATCCAAATCTAATTTAGTTAATAAATAATACTTTTCCGGATGAAGTTCTTTATCAGATTCAATATGTTTGATTTTTGATAAGTTACCACTTAATATTGCATCAACATTATCTTTATACTTTTTGTAAGTTTCCACAACACCAATATCTTTAGCATCTTCATAATAATTATCTAAATAGTTATTTAATACTAATTTAGAATATTTGCTATTAGAAGTTGGATGAAAATTACCACTTACCAAGTTATAAATAAATTCAGCATAAGTTTCTTCAAATGTATTTCTTTGACATAAAAATTCTGAATTATAAAAAGTTAATGGATATAAACTTGAATCTGCTAAGTCAGCTGAAATGTTATTTTTTTTCTTATCAATGTTAATATTCTTTATATGATAATAACTCATATTACATCTCCATTTCTTTATCAGAATTCTTTTCCAATAATTTAACTATATCAAATTCCGAAAAACATATTATCGTTGGATCGTATTCTTCTCTTGCCTTTAATGCACTTTCATATAAACTTTTATTTGGATATTTTTTATAATCTTCAGGATCATTTCCTGTAATTCCAATTTTATTAAATTCCTTAATCAATCTTTCATCAGTTATTTTTCCCATATATCTATACCAGTTTTTACCGCTATGGTAAGTTTTTATAATTTCTACTTGAATAGGTATATCAACTAATGAATCTGTATCTTCTATTACACTTTGAAAGTAAGGAGTTCCATCAGATTCTTCCATTGTGATATTATAACCAGCTACAAAATTAGCATAATCAGAATTTCTTATTATTGTAGTACCACCTACATCATTAGTTATCGAGCATTCACTAATTTCAACTTTATCACCTTCACTCAAATTTCTTTGTTTTCCACTTAATAATAAACCTTCCATTTTTAATTCTTTGATGTCAAATCTTTCTTTTATATAATCAAACAATTCATTTCTGGAACAAAAATCTTTATTAACACCACTTATTATAAGTAAGAACCTTAATTTATCGTCTCTTATACCTTCAATGACACTACCCATTGTTCCATCAGTACCTGTTCTTATAGAACATTCAGGTTGCCATTCTTCTCTCATATCTTCTATTTCTTTAGCATAATCATTTATTCCCATTGCAAAACACGCAGTATCAACACCAATATCATATTGTTTTAATTTTGTATTTTTTAAAACTTTTATCTCTCTTTCATCTGTTAAATTACATTCATTTTCATCAGTTTTAATTATTATAAAGAAATGTATATGTTTATCATTTTCTTCTTCAAAATCAGTTGTATCAAATTGCATTTCTACAAAAACATCCTTCATATCCATATTTTTATTTTCATATCTACATGCAACATTACTACCATAACTTGGATCAGATATAATAATATCATTTAATTCTTTTATTTTACCCTTAAACTTCATATTTCCCCCTTTATATTTCTAAATTTTGTTCTTTATGATACTCTTCATTAACACCATCAGTTGAATAAAACAGTTCACCATATTCATTTTCAATTTCTGCAAAAACATAATCTTGTCTTGACATTACTTTTTTCAACCTAGCAACAGCATCTTTTAAATCATAGTATGTACCATCAAGTACAATAGATTCTTTTGCATCTCTATCTTCTTCTGTTTCCCATATCTTAATGCTAAAAGTATCATAATTTATATATTCAAATATATAATCACTTACAGCTTCTTTTATATCGTCAATATCATTACAAACATATTTTGCTCCAGAACTATCCTCAGTTCCTACATACAATTTTTTAGTATCATTATTATAACTCAATCCAATATTAAAACTTTTATTTAAGTTTTCATTATTATCATTAGTTAAATACCATTTATTATTGTTTTCTACTTCAATATAATAATAATTTTCATCACAATTATCACATAAATAAGTATAATCTATCAAATCACTTATTAATAATTTATTTTGGCACTTAGGACAATTACAAACTGTCATCAAATCATTTTTATTGTATTTTTTAGTTTGATTATAAGTATTTTCATAAATGTCTGAAATGACAGTTAAAAATTCTTTTATTTTTCCTTGATTATTATCTAATACTTGTATATCAGCATTATCTAAAATATCTATTAAATATTCATATACAATTTTAGATTCTTTTAATATTTCATAATAAGTCATTTTATTTTCACACCTACATTTCTATTTCCTTATTAATATCAAAATCTTCTTTCCTATTAGTACCAGTAATATTTATAAACTCATCATATATATCATTATCTTTAACAAATGAATAATAATTCATTAACATTACAAAATCTCCTTCACTTATTAGATCATTCCTATCAACATTTCCTTTTTCGTCCAAAGTTTTAAGTCCAATTCCATTTCTTACTTTATCTGATTCAGTTTGTGTTATCCTCATAATTCTATTATTATTTACCTCTATATCTATGTTCTTTTCAAATAATTTATTTGGATTAATATCTATATCGAATTCAAACTGAAAATTAGATTCCATTTCATAAACAATAAAATTTTTTAGATCTTCACTTGAACAAATATCAAGACCACATTTATTGAACACTTTTTTATTTTCTTCATAAATTTCTTCCAAATATTTACTATTCATATTCTTTTTCATTCTCCCTCTTTTTGCTATATTCTTCTATACTATTTACATTGTCAATCACAGAATTAAAATCATCCCATGCTCTTGTATCTAGTACAAAATTGTTGTCAATAACCAACTCATATTTTCCATCTGATACTTCGTTAGTTGTAACATTATCAAAACTTATTTTTTTCTTTTTTAATAATTCTATATAGAAATCTGTAATACTACGCATATTAAACTCATTATCAGCCCCAAATTCTTCAAACGGACTATTATTATTAAAATCAATATCAAATTCATTACAAACTTCTAATAAAGATTTTAAATTATCTTTATAATATTTAATGCAATCTTTAAAAGGCAACATTGAATCTAAATCTATTTTTAATGGCCTTTCAAAATAATTATTGGTATGTATATAAATTTCTCTGCAATTTTTACTAAAATTATCATACGCTATACTTTCATTATTATTTAGAGCAAATAAAATAGAAGCATATCTTTCTCTCTCTGCTCCTTCACTAAGTAAATAACATTCATTATAAAATTTTAAAGCATCATTTTTATTTTTATATACACTCAACGATCCATAACAATTTGTATATATTTCTCCCATCTCACACCACCTTTTATATTTCTTTACAATTATAGTTTTTATATATAAATTCTTCTTCGCCAAAATAATCTTTAAATAATTCTTCTAATTTATCAAATAATTCATCATCTGACATATTCTTATCAAACCACTCTACTTCTTCTATTTCGCTTTCCCAGTAATCTGGTTCCAATCTAATACTATATTCAATAGTTGGAGAGCCATCTCTATAATGCAATTCTACGCAATGACAAACATTTTTAAGTCTAGCAACTGTATATGAATAATTATCATTTAAGTTCTTTAAATTATTAATTAATTCTCCTTCAAGATAACCCTTATCTGGTATTTCTTCTATATTCATGTACAAAATACTATTATCAATATTTAACTCCGACAAGATATCTTTTAATGATTCATTATACTCTTCTGAATCAAATTTTTTTAAATAATCAATACAATACTTTTCTCCTAAATCATATTGCTTTTTAATTTCCTTTAAACTCAATTCTTCAAAACATCTCAATATTATCAACTCCACTTTTCCACGTTTTATTAAGATATTTATTATATCTATTTATTTCTTTTTCTACATTTCCCTTATTAAACACTATAATCATCTCTTTCTAATTTAAAATCTTCAAGAAAAGACTTTGTAGATTTTAAACCCTCATACCACTCAATAATATTATAATTACCATATCTGCCTTCATATTCTCCTATAATATCTCTTTCTCCATCATCATAACTATTTTCATAAAAAGTAAAATCTTTGATTACATTATTAACTTTAATTATATCTTCATCATTCAAGCTTTCTTTTAAAGTCTCGTATTCCGCACAACTTTCTACATATCTCAAGTCATTTGTTATTGTTTGTTTATCTATAATACTTTTAAACTTAGCAGTAATATATGAATTATATTTTATTGAATCTCTAGTTTTATATTTTTCAGCTATATCTTTAATCCATTTACCTCCATAATCAATATTTATTTCATTACTGCTTAATTCATTTAATCTAATAAGACCACTATTATTATGTACATGATTTTCTTTCATTTTAATTGCATCTTTAGTTGCAATACATAAATAATCACCATCAAAGCAATCATAGTAGCATATATCATTATCACAATATACAAGTTTATTTCTACTATCAGGACATATTTTTTTTAGATACAAATCATTTTCTAAATCATCAAGTGATAAATCTAAATACTCTTCAATTACTAATGGCACTTCAAAATTATTAACCAATGAATTTACATTTAATTCTTTTTTCAAATTAACATTTAAAAAATCTGGGATTTTCATTCCAGACCTTTTCATAGCATCATATAAAGTTATATTATCAGCTAAATATAAATCCCTTTCAATTTTCAATCCTCCAAATAATGTAATATTCTCTAATTCTGATAGCATTACATAACCTAGTTCTGCAAAATCATCATCTCCTAGATGGCAATATCCAAACATTTCATAATCACCATTTTCTAATTTGTTGCCCTCTGTAATCAACCATGTCCCAGCACCAACAGGATTAAAATATTTAACTAGAACTTTAGCTTTGCCACCCATACCATCTTGACTATATAGTGGATATCTCTCAAACTTTTTTTCTAATTCTTTTGTCATTAATTTCATTTAGTTTTTCCTCCTTCTTACATATAATTTTTTCTATTCTAAATAGAACACATTTTTCTTCTATACATTTTTCGTGAAGAGGACAATCAAAACAAAAATCAGTTATTTCTAACAAAATTTTATTTTTCATAATCATCTAATTCTTCCTTTACTTCAACGCGATTTTTAATATCTCTATCATCAATAAATCTTGTCTCTAAATCTCCATACCCAACAATTATATATTCTCCAGTGTCTATTTCAATCACTTCATCTAATCCATATTTTTTTATTTCATTATTTAATATTTCTAAATCTTTGTCTGTATAATCTAAATCTTCTTTTAACTCTTTCCAATTTTCATAATCTATATGACACATAGAACTATCAGAACTACACACACAATCATATACATATTTTAATAGTTTAGAGCAATTACTAATCGTTGGTAATTTTTTATAATCATTATAATTATTTAAAATTAAAACTGCAAAAGCATTTTCAAGTTCTTTTTCACTTAATTGATTTTTAATATTTCCAGTTAAATTTCTTATTTGGACCTCATCATAACTTGCTATAATACTTCCTATATTTTTTAAACCATTTCCAATAATGGCTAAACACTTGTAATCATCATAGTCTGTTTTCCATACACTTTGAACATCAACACTATATTCTTTTACTTTTTTATAAAACCATTTTTCATAATTCAACCAATTTTCATAACTGTAAATTATTTGATCTAACCTTAATTCTGGATGAATATCATTTATATAGTTATCAATATTATCCCACTTTTCTTCACCTATATATTTTTTGATTTCTTCATATTCTTGTAATATACTCAATCTTTATCACCCCTTTATAAAACAAACTCTTCATTTTTTGATTTTTGTAAATTATAGTCTAACATTTCTTGCTCCATAAATTGAAATGGATCAAACTTTTCTGGTTCTACACCATCAGCATAATAATATGATAAAGGGAATAATTCCCAATCTGATTCTTTTGTAATTCTATATTCATTGGTTGATAAATCATAACTCATATATTCTTCTTTATTTGGAGATTCAAGATGACCTGAACCATCATCATATTTATACCAATGCCATCCTTCAAGACTTTTACTTTCTATTATGGTTAATCCTTCTTCACACAATTTTAATTCTTCTTGTTCTAACATTTTGCTTATCTTTTTCCAGTCAACAATTTTTTCTATATTAGAAATAAAATCTATTACTTCTCCTTTATTTTTTAAATTTAGTTTTTTAAATTTATTAATCATATTTTTATCTTCTATTTCTGTAGCAATACATGACACATAATCGTCAGCTGTATTAGAAAATTTTTCACAAGATATTAAAATCTTATTATCACGAATTGCTATTCCTTGTAAATGTGGTTCTGTCATATCTACATTTTTTCTATAATCCCAATCACCACATAGTGAAAGAAACGCTAATTCTTTATTCTTAATTTGCATTCGTTACACCATTCCTTTATACAATTTATACAGTTATTATAAAGACTTATTGTTTTATCAATAAACTTCAAATTATTATTTTCAATATCACATTTAGTTAATATATCATCAACTATATTCAATATCTCATTAATTTCTCCATCAAAAAAATTATCTGAATCAGATAACTTTTTATTGATCTTTTTTAATATTTTATTCTTCATTTAATTCTCCCATATATTTATCTTCCCTACTTGCAACAATACAACAGGAATACAAAAAAAGAACTAGTACACTTAATACTAATCCTATTATTATTTTTAAAATCATTTATCCCCCTTATTCAATAATATTTATTCTGTCAATGTTTTCAATCAATGGTTCATTATATACTGTAAAATAACTCATAACAGCATCAAGTGAAAAATATTTTGATTTTCTTTGCGGATATATTTCAGGATATATTACCACATTATTATCAATCATTTCAATTATATATTCTAAACTATATAATTTAAATTTTACCTTTTTATTTATTTCAAATTTCTTTTTTAAATCCTCATATTTCACAAAAACCACCACTTACATAAACCATTATATCAAACACACTTTATTTATTTTGTTCTAAAAAATTACATACTTTAACAAAACATGATATTTGATTTTCATTTAACTCTTTAATAGCTACCATGTGTTTTAACTCATCCATAGAAAACCATTTAACTTCTGACAATTCATCTTCTTGAATTCTTACATCTTTAAGATCTACATCTTTATTTACAAAATACATTTTATAACAATCATTACCATCACAACCAGAATCATATTCAGTAAATTTTTCATTTGAAAAATCTAAACCTAATTCTTCTCTAACTTCAGTAATAATTCCTTCTAAAGGTGTTTCACCAGATTTTGGATGTCCGCCAGTTACACCCCAATCGCCACCTTTTGACTTTACTCTTTTTTGCATTAAAAATTCACCTTTAGAATTTCTAATTACAACCATTACCACCATAGGATAATATCCATTTGGTATTTGTTCTCCCTTGCGATATGTTTTATCAGTTTTAACACTATTAGCATCATATAAATCTCGTAATTCAGCCATATCATTTCCTCTTTTCTTAATAATAACTATTAGATAAATTGTAATTTGTTTATTTGTCTAGTATTGTATTCAATGAGTTTTTATCAATATTTGTTAGTTCATAACTCTTTCCGTTTATTTCAATAG
>CAKPDJ010000037.1 GCA_934148875.1 uncultured Bacilli bacterium | reverse complement strand
AAATTATGTTCTGGCGTAGAAGAAAGACTTTCAGTAATGTTATCAAAAGTATCCGAAATAGATAAAGAAGAAGTACCAGATCTAATTTCTAAAATGAATTTAAAATCAGATAAGAAGGAGGATGAAAAAAATGAACACATCAAGTGATGCAGCTGAATCAACAGTAAGGATGTGTATGCAAGGTATAGAAATTGCAGCAAAAATAACAGGTTCAGGAGCAAAAAATGTAACTGTATTATTATATACAATATTAAAAAATCAAAAACAAACAAAAGGTAAAACATCATTAACTAATATGCTTAAAACGAATAAGGAACTTAAAGTCTTTTCATTAAAAGAAGAAGATTTAAAGAAATTTACTGAAGAAGCAAAAGGATATGGTGTTTTATTTTGTGCATTAATAAATAGAAAACACAAAAGTAATGATGGTTTAGTAGATATAATGGTGAGAGCCGAAGACGCATCTAAAATTAACAGAATTATAGAAAGGTTTGAATTGTCAATCGTTGATACAGCAAGTATTAGAAGTGAAATATCAAAATCAAAAGAACCTAAAGAAAATGATATTGAAGTAAGTATTGAAGATAAGCTAGTTAACGAAATGTTATCTAAACCAATTCAAAAAGAAAATAATGAACAATCAAACCCCTATTTAGCTCAGACAGAAAAAGACCCTCTGTCCGAGCCTTTATCAAAGAGCAAAAAGCCTTTAGAGGAGGGTGCTAAAAAGATTGAAAAGCCTTCTGTTAGAGAAGAAATAAAACGCATAGAACAAGAACAAAAAGAAAAATCTAAATTAGATGTCTCTAAAGAAACAGTTAAAGTTTCAAAAAATAGGGAAACAAAACATACTCAGCCCAAAAATAAAAAGAAAAAATCTAAAGAAAGGAGAGTTTGAATTTGAATATAGATGAAATATTAGAAACTGATTTTCAGGAAAATAATTCTCAAAAAGACTTTAATAAGGGAAAATGGATTAAAGAAAAAAATGAGGAAAGAAATAAAGTTTATTCATTAATTGATAAAACATCTTTAAAAATAGTACAGGATAGTGAACTGTTTAAGGGTTATTTGAATATTCAGAGTCGATTTGATAAATATTCTGTTGCTAATGGATTATTAATATATGCACAAATGCCAAGTGCTACTCAATTAAGAGAATATTCCGAGTGGAAAGCAATACCTAATCTCTTTTTTAACGATAATAAAAATAGTATATTATTATTAAAAAAAGATAGAAAAAATACTATGCAATTTGTAGTATATAAAATGTTTGATATATCTCAAACAAATATGCCACAGAAACAAACATATTCAAAAGTATTAGATGATCGGATTTTATTGAAAGCATTTATTCACGAAAATCCTACTGAGATTAAAGTTGTGGATGAGTTAACAAATGGATTATTTGTAGAACTAAATGATGATGATAATATTCTGTATATACAAAGGGGAGCAGATCCTAGAGAGATATATCAAGGGATTGTAAGAGAAATTTCCAAAGTATCATTTGAAAATGATGATCCTAGCATTGCTTCCTTTAAAGCAAAGTGTACATCATATATTGTTTGTAAAAAATATGGTATAGATGTAACAAACTATAGTTTTAATGATATTCCAAAAGAATTTAAAAATTTATCTTCAAGAGAGATAAGAAAAGAATTAGAGGAAGTTAAAGATGCAGCTGAAGAATTTAATAGTAGGATTAATAGTTCTTTAGAATCTGTTTTTAAACATCCAAAAAATAAAAGTTATGAAAGATAGGAGGAAATATTTATGAAAGATAAAATAGAATTGGATAAATATGAAACTGGAATTTTAATTAATTCCTTAAATTCATTTAGAAATGAACAAATAAATCTAAATAAATCACCTGATATTTTAGAACCTATTAATAATTTGTTGCTTAAATTAATGGATTTTTATGAAAAAAAAACCAGCTATGTAAAATGTTTGAGGAAAGATAATTATATAAGGTAATGAATAATAATAAAAAAAATAGAAAAATCATAATAATTCTAGGTATTATACCGACAATTTGGATTTCTCTTTTAATTTCGCCATCATTAAATGGTGGTTTTCCACAGGTTATTAAAAATATTCCACTTATAATTGATAATCCATTTAAGATAACTTGGTGTGAAAATAGTTTAAAAGGGATATTTATTTTTATAATTATTTATATTTGTATAGTTTGTTTTTATTTATCCACAAGAAAAAATTACCGAAAAGGTGAAGAACACGGTTCAGCTAGGTGGGGAAATATAAAAGAGGTAAATAAAAAATATTTTCAATCACCTTCTGTAAATAATAAAATATTAACTCAAAATGTTAGTATTGGATTAAATGCTAAAAAACATAGAAGGAACTTAAACACTTTAGTATGTGGTGGATCAGGTGCAGGAAAAACAAGATTTTTTTGTAAACCTAATGTGTTACAAGCAAATACATCATTTGTAATATTAGATCCTAAAGGTGAAATAGCACGAGATACAGGAACTTTATTAGAAAAAGAAGGATATGAAATTAAAGTGCTAGACTTAATTAATATGGAAAAAAGTCATTGTTACAATCCATTTGTATATTTAAAAACAGATAATGATGTTCAAAAATTAGTTACTAATTTATTTAAGTCAACAACCCCAAAAGGTTCATCATCCAGTGATCCATTTTGGGATACAGCAGCTTCTATGTTGTTATTGGCACTTATTTTTTATTTAAAATATGAAGCTCCAGATAACGAACAAAATTTTACAATGGTAATAGAAATGTTAAGAGCAGGGCAAATAGAAGATGAAGATAGTCCTATTCCAAGTACATTAGATATTCTCTTTAATAATTTAGAATTAAAGAATCCAAATCATATAGCAGTTAAGTATTATAAAGATTATCATAGTGGGTCAGCTAAAACATTAAAGTCAATTCAAATAACTCTTGCTTCTAGGTTAGAAAAATTTAATCTGGAAAGTTTATCAGCACTAACAATTACTGATGAATTAGATCTTCCAAGTTTGGGAGAAAAGAAAACAGCACTTTTTGCTATAATTCCAGATAATGACACATCATTTAATTTTTTAATTAGTATTTTATATACACAGTTGTTTCAACAATTATTTTATGTAGCAGATCATAAGTACAGAGGTTCTTTGCCAATCCCTGTACATTTTTTGATGGATGAGTTTGCAAATGTAAGTTTACCGGATGATTTTGACAAAATATTAAGTGTTATGCGTTCAAGATCTGTTTCTGTAAGTATAATTCTTCAAAATCTAGCACAATTAAAGGCATTATTTGAAAAACAATGGGAATCAATAGTTGGTAATTGTGATGAATTTTTATATTTAGGAGGAAATGAACAATCCACACATAAATATGTATCAGAACTCTTAGGTAAAGAAACAATAGATATAAATACCTATGGTAAAAGTAAGGGTAGAAATGGCAATTATTCGATTAACTATCAATTAAGTGGTAGAGAATTAATGACACCTGATGAAGTAAGATTATTAAATAATGATTATGCAATTTTATTTATAAGAGGTGAAAAACCTATTATAGATTTAAAATATGACATATTAAAACATCCAAACATTAAATTAACTCCAGATGATAAGGGTAAACCTTATGTTCACGGTAGTACATCAAATGCTATTGCAACAATAAATTTTGATGTAGTTAATAATGATTATAAATATGATGAAGTAAAAGAAATAGAAACTGATTATGAACTATTATCAATAGAAGAAATAGAAGAATATTTGAAAGAGAGGTAAGAATATGAAGAAAAAAGAAAATTCAATCGAAAAAAAATTAAAGAAAGGCTATAAATATTATACATTGGCAATCTTAGTAGGATTAGTAACTATTGGAGGAGCAACAAATGTACTAGCAGCTGATGATCCTATTTCCGTTGTAAATAATTTATCTAATTTTATTTTTAGTTTAACAAGAGCATTAGGTTTAATTATAACTGGATATGCTGTAGTCCAAATTGGTCTATCATTTACTAGCCACGATCCAAGTCAGAGAGCAAACGGATTTATGTTTGTAGCTGGTGGATTAATTATCACATTTGCTAAAGAAATATTAGATTTAATATCAAAATAGTTTAACTAGGAGGTGTAGAACTTGTCAAAAAATTGGGTAGTACAAAATATCCAAAATGCACTCGATACGTGGAACGGAAAATTGGGTGAAATATGGAGTTTAGTAACACAATCACCTCAAACTTTTAAAGGTGGAACGATTTATAATGTTATTACAACGATAAATGGAGCAATGCAGGCAATAGGATTTGCACTTCTTGTTTTATTTTTTGTTGTAGGAGTAGTAAAAACTTGTAGTTCATTTTCAGAAATAAAAAGACCAGAACACGCTTTAAAATTATTTTTAAGGTTTGCAATAGCTAAAGGGGTTGTAACTTATGGATTGCAATTAATGATGGCAATTTTTAATATAGCTCAAGGTATAATTTCAACAATAATTAAAACTTCTGGTATAACGCAAGGTGGAGGAGCAACTATCCCTCAGGAAATGGTACAAGCAATAGAAAATTGTGGATTTTTTGAAAGTATTCCACTTTGGTCTGTTACATTAATTGGTGGTTTAGTTGTAACTGTATTATCATTTATAATGATCTTAACGGTATATGGAAGATTTTTTAAATTATATTTATATATTGCTATAGCACCAATCCCACTTTCTACAATGGTAAGTGAACCTACTCAAAATGTTAGTAAGAGTTTTCTTAAATCATTTTGTGGAGTATGTTTAGAAGGTGCAATCATTGTTTTGGCGTGTATTATATTTTCACTCTTTGCTTCAGCAGCACCAGTTGTCGATACAAATGCAGCTATCGTAACAATGGTTTGGAAATATATTGGAGAATTAGTTTTTAATATGCTTGTATTAGTTGGAACAGTAAAAGTATCCGATAGAGTAGTAAAGGAGATGATGGGATTATAATGCAAAAAAATAAGACTAGAGAAATGCTTATAAAAATGTATTTAGATTCTTTGAGAGAGGAAAAAATGCCTTTTCATAGATCTTGGAATACTCTTGAAAATAGAAATGGTATTACTAATAAGAGATATAGAGGTGAAAATTCTTTATTATTATCATTAATTTCAGAAAATGAAAAATACTCTGATCCAAGATGGTACACATTTTTACAAATAAAAAATAAAGGTTGGAAATTAAAAAGTGCTAAAAATAAAGGAGTACCAGTAGAATTTTGGAGCTGTTATGATAAAATAAGAAAAAGAAAAATAGAGTATTCAAAATATCAAGAAATTATAGATGAATTTCCTGAAAGAAAAAAGGATTTTTCTATAATAAGAGAAGTAAGCTACGTTTATAATGCTAAATATATTGAAGGATTATCCGAATTTAAAATAGATTATCAAGATAAAAAAATCGAAATACCTAAGTATATATCAAATATTTTTCATAATTTAAAAATATCATATAAAGAAGAAGGAAATGAAGCTTATTATGATGTTGTTAATGATACAATAACATTACCACCATCAACGCGTTTTGAAGATAAATATTCATATTATGCAACACAGCTTCACGAACTAAGCCACGCAAGCGGTTCAAAAAACAGATTAAATAGACAGATAGAAAATAAATTTGGTACAGAAGATTATGCAAGGGAAGAATTGATTGCTGAAATTGGTTCTTCTTTTTTGATGTCTAAATTAAATATAAAAGTAGGTAGTAAACATTATAATAATCATAAATGTTATATACAATCGTGGATAAGAATTTTAGAGGATAATCCTAATGAATTATTTAAAGCAATAAATGAAGCAAATAAAGTATTTGATTATTTAGATAAAAATAGTGTAATTAAAATTAAAGATAAAGAAAGGTAAGTGATATTATGAGAAAACAATATGATGATTTTACACAATTAAAATTAAAGGATATGAGTAAGACAATTAGTGATATGACATATAAATACATTAATCCAGATACTCAAACTCCTACTATAGTTCCAGCAGGACACTATGAAAATATATTAAATCAAATAACAGAAAAATATATGGAGGAAGTTACAAGTAGGCAATTTTTATCAGTAATGTACAATCAATTATCTTCATTAAAAAAGGAAGATGAAAAGTATTTTTACCAAGCCTTATTATGTATAGATATGGGAATTAACCCAAAAGATCTAAGAATTAATGAACAGATTGCTTTAACTTATACAAATGAGTATATAGGTGAAAAACAACAAGAAGAAAAGAAAAATTTTCATTTATTAAGTGAGGATATTGTTGAAACTTATGAACAATTAAAAAATGATCCAGAGTTTCAATCAAAAATTATAAGAGAATCTGATAGATTAGAGCGTCAAGAAGATCAAATGTTTCGTAATAGAAATTATGATTCAAGAGATGAGAGGTAAATTATGAATAATAAAGAAAGCTTAGAAAAAGTAGAATTAAATATTTATCATAATTTATGTGATATATCAAAAGTTTGTAGAAAATTCTTCTATGAAAGACAATTTGATGGTTTAGGAAATATACCATACAATAATATTAAACAAATATTTAACTATACCAAAAGTTTAACTGAAAATATGAAAGCAAGAGAAAAATATATTAAACTAATTTGTGAGGAAAATAATGGAAGTAAAAATAAATAAGGAAATTAGAAAATTTAGTGAATCTATATTTTTTGGATTATCATTAAGACAATTTATATTTTCAGTAATTGCTTGTTTAATGGCAATATTAATTTATTTTTTTTTGCACGGTAAAGTTAATGAAGAAGTAGTTTCTTGGGGTTGTATTTTAGGTGCAGCCCCTTTTGCTGCTTTAGGTTTTATAACTTATAATGGATTACCAGCTGAAAAAATCTTTTATAGTATTATAAAATCAAAATTTCTAATACCAAAAAAATTGGTATTTAAACCCACTAATTACTATTATAAATTATTAAAATTAACATATAGAAAACTAGAGAAGGAGGGATTAAAGTGAAAACTCTTAAAAATTTATTTAAACAGGATAAAGAAAAATTTATAGTTCCAAAAGGAGTACAAGATGTAATACCAATCACTAGAGTATGGGAAGATGGTATTTTTTTATGTGGAAAAAATAAATATTCAAAAAGTTTTATGTTTACAGATATTAATTATACAGTAGCAAGTAAACAAGATCAGGAGGCAATGTTTTTAGAATATTCTGAGTTATTAAATTCATTAGATAATGGTGCAACTTCTAAAATTACTATTTCTAATAGAAAAATAAATAAGATAGATTTTGAAAAACGCGTTTTAATTCCAAAGGAAGAAGATGATCTTAATAGATATAGAGATGAATATAACAATATGTTATTAGAAAAAATAAGTAGTACAAATGGCATAGTTCAAGAAAAATATTTAACTATTTCTATAAATAAAAAATCAATAGAAGAAGCAAGAAATTATTTTACAAGAATAAGTGCTGATCTAATAAGTAAATTTTCTGCTCTTGGTTCTAAATGTATTGAATTAGATACTATAGATAGATTAAAAATAGCTCACGACTTTTATAGAGTTGGTGATGAAAATGCTTTTTTCTTTAGTTTAAAAGATAGTATGCAAAAAGGACATAGTTATACTGATTATATATGTCCTGATACAATGGAATTTAAAGATGATTATTTTAAGATGGGAAATAGGTATGGAAGGGTAATATTTTTGAAAGATTATGCTTCTTATATAAAAGACACAATGGTTGCAGAGTTGACAGAAATTGACAGAAATATGATGTTAAGTTTAGATGTTGTACCAGTTCCAATGGATGAAGCTATAAAGGAAGTTGAAAATAGAAGACTTGGTGTAGAAACAAATATTACTAATTGGCAAAGAAAACAAAATGCTAATAATAACTTTTCAGCAATTATACCTTATGATATGGAACAACAAAGAGCAGAAAGTAAAGAATTTTTGGATGATCTAACAACTAGAGATCAAAGGATGTTTTTAACTGTATTAACTTTAGTACATACAGCTGACACAAAAGAACAACTGGATAATGATACAGAATCTCTTTTAACTATAGGAAGAAAAAATCTATGTCAATTTTCTATATTAAAATTTCAACAAATGGATGGACTTAACACTGTAATGCCATTTGGTGTTAGAAAAATTGATTCATTAAGAACTTTAACTACAGAATCTCTAGCTGTATTTATGCCATTTAAAGTTCAAGAAATAAATCACGAAAATGGGATATATTATGGGCAAAATGTTATAAGTAAAAATATGATAATTGCTGATAGAAAACAATTATTAAATGGTAATAGTTTTATTTTAGGAGTAAGTGGTAGTGGTAAATCATTTACAGGTAAAAATGAAATAGTTTCTATAATTCTTCGTGATCCTAAAGCTGATGTAATAATAATTGATCCAGAACGAGAATATTCATCATTAACTAACGCATTAAATGGTGAAGTTATCAAAATTTCGGCAACTAGCAAAAATCATATCAACGCAATGGATATAAATGCTAATTATGGAGATGGTACTAACCCAGTAATTTTAAAATCGGAATTTATTTTATCTTTATGTGAACAACTAATAGGAAGTAAGAATTTAGGACCAAAACAAAAATCTATAATTGATAGATGTACAGCAAATGTTTATAGAAATTATCAACAAAATAATTATCAAGGTAATCCACCAACATTACAAGATTTTAGAAAAGAACTATTAAAGCAAGAAGAAAAAGAAGGAAAAGAAATAGCTCTTGCAATCGAGTTATTTACAGATGGATCACTTAATACATTTGCTAAAGAAACTAATGTTAATACCGACAATAGATTAATATGCTATGATATTTTAGATCTAGGAAAGCAACTGTTACAAATAGGTATGTTAGTAGTATTAGATAGTATTTTAAATAGAATAACAATGAATAGAAGTAAGGGAAGAAATACATACATTTTTATAGATGAAATTTATTTGTTATTCCAACACGAATATTCAGCTAATTTCTTATTTACTCTATGGAAGCGTGTGCGTAAATATGGAGCTTATGCAACAGGTATAACACAAAATGTAGATGATCTATTACAATCTCATACTGCACGAACTATGCTTGCTAATTCAGAATTTATAGTTATGCTTAATCAAGCATCTACAGACAGGCTAGAACTTGCTAAATTATTAAATATTTCAGAATTACAAATGAGTTATATTACAAATGTTGGTGTAGGACAAGGATTAATTAAAGTAGGTAGTAATTTAGTACCTTTTATAAATAAATTTCCTAAAAATACTAAACTTTATAAGTTAATGACAACAAAACCAAATGAAGAAGAATAGTTATGGCTGATATTAAAATTAAAGATAAGAAATCTAAAGGTATTAAAGTTTTAGATAAGACAGTTATAGGTACACAGAAATTTAAAAATAATTTAGTAGAAACAAAACAAAAAACAAATGATTTAATAAAAGAAAATAACAATGAAAATGATTTTGGAGAAAATGTTATAATTAATACATCTAATTATATATCAAGAAAATCAGTATCTACTATTTCTAAAATTAATAAAAAATCCTTTTCTAACATTAAAAATAAGAATAATATAAAGAAGGACAATAAAAAGATTTTAAAAGAAAATATTAAAGGAATAAAGAAAACTAAGAAAGCTATAAAAAATACCAAAAATGTTGGTAATGAAGGAAGAAAAACAGCTTTAAGAACTAAAAAAGCTATTGAAATGACAAAAAAGACAATTAAAACTACTATTAAAGGAATAAAAATAGGAACAAAAGCTGCTTCAACAAGTATCAAAGCAATAATAGCTGGTACAAAATCTTTAATGGCTATTTTAACTGCTGGTAGTTCAGTTGTAGGTGTTATAATAATTAGTATAACTTTAGTAGCTTTATTAGTTGGATCAATATTTGGAATATTTTTTAGTGGTTATAAAACAAATTCTAATTCAATTACAATGGATCAGGTTGTTTCGGAGTGTCATAAAGAATTTTCTGAAAGAATACAAAATATTCAAGATACTAACCCCCACGACGATTATGTATTTGAAGGAGATATGGCTTCTTGGAAAGACATATTAATTGTTTATACTGTAGAAGAAACAAACAGTTTAGATCAAAGAGATGTTGTTACAATAGATGAAAATAAGAAAAATAAAATAAAAGAAACATTTTGGAGTATGAATATCTTATCATCAGAAGTAAAAACAGAAACCGTAATTGAACAAGGTACTAATGCACTTGAAATGCCTAAAGAAGTACAAAAGAAAGTATTACATATAACAGTAAAATCAAAGACTTTAGAACAAGTTAAGCTTGAAAAGAACTTTAACTATTTTCAAAATCAACAAATAAGTGAGCTATTAAGTGATGAATATAAACCTTTATGGGATACTGTTATTTATGGTGAGAATTCAGGTGAATATACTAAATGGAGACAAAAAGGTGCAGTTTGGTCTTCTATAAGAATTGGTAATACTAATAGTACAATAAGTGATATTGGATGTTTAGTAACCTCAGTAGCTATTTTAATTGAAAAATCTGGTGTAGAAACACCGATAGATCCATTTAATCCGGGCACTTTTGTAGAAGCTTTAAATAAAAATGGTGGCTTTAGTGAAAATGGTAATCTTCAGTATGCAGCAATAAATAAAGTAGTTCCTAAATTTAGTTATGTTGGTAATGTAAATTTAAGAGGATTAACAAAACAAGAAAAAATAGGTATGATTAAATTATATCTTGAACAAGGATATTATTTAACAGCTGAAGTAAAAGGAGCAACAGAAGGTAATCAACATTGGGTTGCAATAATGGAAGTAAATGAAAATAATATTAAAATGGTAGATCCAGCTTCAAATTATACTGATCTTTGGAACGCGTATGAACATAGTAAAACAACACAATTTAATTATTTTAAGGCAAATTAAAATATTACTAAAAGATTTTAAATTCTTTTAGTTTACTTATATAGAAAAATTACTACAAAAGATAGGTTTGCAAAATTATATGGTAGTTGCTATTGATCAAGATACTTAGAATAGCATTAAAGAAGAATATAATTCTAAAACAAAAAAATATAATTATGTAGATGATACACAGATTACAAATATGCTTTCTAAGCAAGAACAAAATAATGATAAAAAAATAGCATTGAAAACCTATTTAATGATATGATAGATTATTAAAAAATTAGAACAGCCTTTTATATTTCCCACTAAAGCATAAAAAAAGAATGATTTTAGTAATTAAACATCTAAAATCACTCTTATTTTACTATACTCTGAGATCAACTGTTAAAGTTGATCTTACAGATAAATGGAAATTTGTTTATTTATCTAATATTGTGTTCAATGAATTTTTATCAACATTTGTTAGTTCATAACTTTTTCCATTTATTTCAATATTAAAATAATGATCTGGATTATATAAAATTTTTGCAATAACATTATTGTTAACATCAAGTAATTCCAATTCATATTTAGGTGATGGAAGTGTTACAGCTCCAGTCCATACTTTCGAATTATTTATTACTGATAAAAACGCATTTATTTCTTCTTCTTTCGTAATTGATTGATGACCTTTAACTCTTATAGTTTTTGTCTTTGATACAGTATCTTTTATTATGTTTGGCAATTCAAGTGTTCCTTGTTTTTGTAATGTAAATGTGCCGAAATTTTTATCACAATTCATAACTGCAATCAAATCTTTTTCTTCACCTAATTTACAAACTATTTTACTATTTTTATTATTATTTGATGTTAATATAATCTCATTATTTTTATTAATTGTAAATTCTCCCCTTACTTCTTTATCGTTCTCAAAAAAAGCAAATTTATTTTTCCCAGTTCCGTGAAAATTAATAAAGGAATCTTTAATATACTCATATTCTCCTTTACTATTTACTTTGGTTAATATCCAAGCAGTTTCAGTTGACTTTAATAATTCTATAGTATCTCCGCACATACACCCTTCACAACACTCTTCACTATTTTCATACGATTTGTTTCCATTTTTATTCTTTTCTTTGATACAGCCAGTCATACCTAAAACCATAATTGCACAAATTAAAATTTCTAACGATCTTTTTTTCATAAATACCATCCTTTCGACAAATTGTAATTTAACAATTACTTAATATCAAAATTTTCTGTTTTCAAATCACAATAATATCTACCACTTGTTGCAGTAAATTTTAAAACACAATAATCTGGATCAGTTACACCTTTTTTATAAAACAATGTATCTCCTTTTTTCCAAATCATATTTTTAGTTTTTTGGTCTGTTAATACTTCCATTTTTCCTTTTAGCATAATTCCCTCATATTTAATTAATCCTTTGTGATAAAAGTAAATACTAGCATTTGGATTATTTTTATACTGATTAACTCTCATAGATGAAGTATTTGTAGAAAAGTAAAATTCTTTTAATTCTAACCTTTTTCTAGGTTTTAACATTGCTTTTACATTAGGATAGTTTTCATTATCAATAGAGCATATAAAACTAACTTTTTGTTTATCAATAAATTTTTCAATTTTCTTTAAATCCATAATACTTCATCTCACTTTCAAATTACTATTTATCTATTAGTTATATTATATCATAAGAAAAGCAAAAGAAAAACAACTTCATTTTATTTTTTATATAGTGTTTTTTTTCAAATTAAAAGACTATTAACATATTTATTTGTCAACAGTCTGAGATATGGAAATTTTATTTCCATATCTTTATATTTAGATATAAAATTAAGCTAAGAGATTATTAGTGAATATTTACTTCATCAATTCTTGTATAATTTGTGATGCGATTTTCATCATATTTTAGTAAGTCAGAACTCGTTATGTTTAAATTGCTATCAATATTATTATTAATACCATCTACAAGTTTATCTAACATTTCTAAAGATGTATTTCTTTTAACATTTTCTAGTTGATTAATATATACCAAACTACTTCCAACTTTTGCTGCAAATTCTTCTTGGGATAAGTTATAAATCTTTCTAATATATCTTAAATTTATAGAAAGAATTTCTTTACTACTTTTCATCAACTTACCTCCGTTTCCACTAAATATATTTTATATGAGTGTTAACCGAATGTCTTTTAACACTTGTTAAAGGAAAATGCTTGATTTGTAGAGTTACAATTGATGTGACACCATGTAAGTACAAAAAAAGCAAAAAATCCGATAAAATATTAATTGAACAAA
>CAKPDJ010000036.1 GCA_934148875.1 uncultured Bacilli bacterium | reverse complement strand
TAGAGTCATATCAACAAGGTTTAGAAGAGGGCGTTTCTCAAGGGTTAGAGCAAGGACTGGAGCAAGGTTCTAAACAAAAAGAAATAGAAATAGCTAAAAAATTATTAAACTTAGGAACTATTTCAGTTTCTGATATTTCTAAAATTACCGGTTTAACAACTGAAGAAATAAGAATTTTATAATAAATTAAAAAACTGATGACTATAAAAAATTGTAGTTCATTATTGAAAATATTAATATTTTGTAGTAATATATAAATATCTTCTAGAAAAGAAGAGTAATTAGATATTAGTTTTAGAAAGAGTATGGTTGATGAAAATACTTACTAAGATGCTAGTGAAGACGCTTTTTATTGTTAGAAGTCGCATACTTGCGTTATCAGATTTAAGAAAAAATAAAGGTGGCACCACGGGGAAACTCGTCCTTAGTTGGGCTGCCTTTTTATATTGTGAGGAGGAAATTATGATAACAAAACCAAAAGGATGCCATGATATATATGGAATGGAAGCAAAAAAATGGAAGTATATTAGTAATTTAATTGATGCTGTTTGCGAAAGATATAATTATGAATTTATTCGTACACCTATTTTTGAAGCTAGTGAATTATACCATAGAGGGGTAGGAGAAACTAGTGATATTGTTACTAAGGAAACCTATGACTTTATTGATAGAGGCGAACGCAAAATGACACTTCGTCCTGAAGGAACAGCTGGTATTGTTAGAAGCTATATTGAGAATAAGATGTACGGAGATGCTAAACAACCTATTAAACTTTATTATAATGGTACTATGTATCGTTATGAGAGACCGCAATCAGGAAGAGATAGAGAACTTACTCAATTTGGTGTTGAAGTACTAGGCAGTGATGATCCTATGATTGATGCTGAGGTCATTTCTATTGCTGTTAATATTTATAAAATGGTTGGTTTAAAAGGAATTAAAGTAAATATCAATTCACTTGGTGATAAAGAGTCTCGTGATAATTATCGTAAAGCATTAGTTGAATATTTTACTCCATATATTAATGAAATGTGCGATGATTGTAAGAATAGATTGGAAAAAAATCCACTTCGTATTTTAGATTGTAAGGTAGATGCTGATTCTGATATTATGAAGAAAGCTCCTAAAATTACAGATTACTTAAATGAAGCTAGTCGTGAAAGATTTGAAAAAGTTCAAAAGTATTTAGATTTATTAGATATTGATTATGTAGTAAATTCTAATGTTGTACGTGGACTTGATTATTATGATCATACTGTATTTGAAGTAGAAGCTATGGTAGAAGGTTTTGGTAGCCAAAATGTACTAGGTGGTGGTGGAAGATACAATGGTTTAGTTAAGGAATTAGATGGACCAGAAGTACCTGGTATGGGATTTGCGATGGGACTTGGAAGGCTTATGTTGGCTATTGAAAAAGAAAATATAGAACTTCCAATTGATAACGCATTAGATGCTTTTGTGATGTATGTATCAGATACTGAAAAAGATTATGCTACTACTTTAGTGCAAGAACTTCGTATGAATGGATTTAAAATTGATACTGAATATACTGGTAGAGGTTTAAAAGCACAATTTAAACAAGCAGACAGATTAAATAGTAAATTCTTAATTATTTTAAATGATGAAGACTTAAAAAATAATGAAATTAAAATTAAAAATAATAAAACTAAAGACGAAACCACTGTTGAACTTGATTATTTAATGTACTATTTAGATGAAGCTTTATCAGTAGATGATGATTGTGACTGTGGCTGCTCTGATGATGATCATGAATGTGATTGCGGTCATGACTGTCATTGCCATGATGATATAGAATTTTAAGGAAAAAAGATATGGAAAAAGAATTATTAAAAAGAATTGAAGCAATAGAAAAACGTAATAAAAAAGTTGAAGGGGATAAAGCATGGGAAACATCCTGGTTTAGAAAAATTCTAATTATGATAGCAACTTATTTCTTTGCTTTCCTATATTTAAAAATTGCTGATACAACTAATCCGTATTTTGGTGCGGTTGTTCCTGTTGCAGGTTTTTTCTTATCCACTTGGTCTTTAAAGTATATAAAAATTTGGTGGTTAAGACAGAAAGAAGGTAATAATAATGAAAAGAAATAATAATACAGATTTTAATATTAAAAATATTGGTGAAGAAGTAGAATTATATGGTTGGGTAGCTAAGAAGAGAAATTTAGGTGGCTTAATATTTATAGATTTAAGAGATAGAAGTGGTATTATTCAACTTGTAGTAAGACCTGATAATAAAGATTATGATTTAGCTAGCAGTTTAAAGAGTGAATCTGTTATTCGTGCTTTAGGTACTATTGTTGAAAGAGAAAGTAAAAATACTAAAATTCCAACTGGTGAGATAGAAGTGATTGTATCTGATTTAGAGCTTATTAATATGGCAAATGATTTACCGTTTGAAATTAATGATGCAACTACAGCTTTAGAAGATACAAGATTAAAATACCGTTATCTTGACTTAAGACGTGATGAGGTAAAGGATAAGTTAATTACTCGTAGTAAGATTATGTTAACGGTTAGAAATTTTTTAGCAAATCATGGCTTTATTGAAGTGGAAACTCCTGTTTTATGTAAGTCAACACCAGAGGGAGCAAGAGATTATTTAGTGCCATCTCGTGTAAATAAAGGTAAATTTTATGCTCTTCCTCAATCACCACAGATTTTTAAGCAATTATTAATGATTGGTGGTATGGAAAGATATTTTCAAATAGCTAAGTGTTTTAGAGATGAAGATTTAAGAGCTGATCGCCAGCCTGAATTTACGCAAATAGATATGGAAATGAGCTTTGTTGAAGAAGAGGATGTAATGGCTATTACAGAAGAGCTTGTTAGCACAGTTTTTAAAGAAGTAAAAGGTATTGATATAAAACTTCCTCTTATGAAAATGAAATATGATGATGCGATATGCTATTATGGTTCTGATAAACCTGATTTAAGATTTGATATGAAAATAGAAGATATTAGTGATATTTTCAAGGATACAGAATTTACAGTTTTTAAAAATGTTTTAGCTAACAACGGCGTTATTAATTGTTTAGTGGTTAAAAATAATAGCGATAAATACTCTCGTAAGGAAATTGATAAATTAACAGAATATGTAAAAACTTATAAGGCTAGTGGATTAGCATGGCTAAAGTATCAAGAAAATGAATTTAGTGGAAGCATTCGTAAGGTAGTTAGTGATAATGAACTAACTAGTTTAAAAGAAAGGTTAAATATTAATTGGAATGATTTAATCTTAATAATAGCTGATTCTTATAGTACTACCAAAACGGCACTTGGTGCTTTGAGATGTAAACTTGGACATGAATTACATCTTATTGATGAAAATGACTACAAATTATTATGGGTAGTTGATTTTCCTTCATTTGAATACAGTGAACAAGAAAATAGATATGTTGCATGTCATCATCCATTTACTGCTCCAAAGGATAGTGATATTGAGAAGTTAATTACTGATCCTGGCCACTGTTATTCTAAGGCATATGATATAGTTATCAATGGTTATGAAGCAGGTGGAGGAAGCATACGTATTCATAAACATGAGGTACAGGCTAAAATGTTTGAAGCTTTAGGGTTTACTCCAGAACAGGCAAAAGAAAAATTTGGTTTCTTCTTAGAAGCATTTGATTATGGTACTCCACCACATGGAGGACTTGCTTTAGGACTTGATAGACTTACTATGCTACTTACAAACACAGAAAATATTCGTGATGTAATAGCATTTCCAAAAACAGCAAGTGCATCTTGTTTAATGAGTGAATGTCCTAATGCAGTTGACCAAAGTCAGCTTGATGAATTAGCATTAAAAATCGAGAAATAAATAATTTTCTCGATTTTTTGTTGGTTTTTGTGGTATTTTGTTTGACTTTTGGTAGTAAATATAGTAGAATAATGCATACACTGAGGGTAAGGTAGAATTGTTTATACATTTTAGAAAGGGGATGCCGTTATGAAACAGACTTATTTATTTGAGTATTTGAATGAAAATGAATTTAAAGTCAAAGAAAGAACTGTAAGAAAATATAATATGTTAGCTTATAAAAAATTAGTATTTGAATATTATCCACAACTAAAAAATGGAGATTTTACTGGTACTATAGTTAATAAAGATAATAGGGAAAATTCAATTAGTTATGAATTAAAAATACCTACAGATGAGATGTTTGAAAAAGTTCATGGTGAAATGAGATTACATTATACGGTATTTTTAAATAAAGGGACTGTATTATTAACTAATATTACTCCTGAAGATATTTTAAATGAGGGACATCGTACAGAACTTGAGACTTATAAAGGTGTTATGATTTCAAAAAGCAATCCTAAAAAAGACATGTTTAAAGTAAATTTATTAAACATGTTACAAAAATAATTAATAAATTTTCAAAAACATATTGCACGGTCTTCTAAATTATGATATGATGAAGAAGTCTTGAGATGGACCCTTAGCTCAGTTGGTTAGAGCATCCGGCTCATAACCGGGCGGTCGATGGTTCGAGTCCATCAGGGTCCACCACATTTTATGCGGGTATGGCGGAATTGGCAGACGCACCAGACTTAGAATCTGGCGCCGAGAGGCTTGCAGGTTCAACTCCTGTTACCCGCACCACTAGTTAATTTGTTTGAGGCGTTCAAACTTTGATATATAGAATCAATCAGAAGTGATTGATTTTTTTGTTGGATAAAAAACTTCACAAATTAATAATTACCTATTAAATAATATTATAGATAATATATTTGATTTTGTTATTATAGATAGTTTAATTACAATAAAATAAATAGATGTAGGAAAAATAGTTTTCCTTTTTAGAATAATTATGCTATAATTGTCTTACAATAGAGTGAAAAGGAAGTATAAAGATGAAACAAAATTATAAATTATTTTCTATCTTAGTAATTATTTGTTTATTATTTACACCTTGCTTGGTATGGGCAGAACCTGAAAATACTGATCCAGATAATACAACTCCTTCTACACCAAGTGAGACACCTACAGTTACTGAAACAACATTATCATTGGATAAGACTGAAGCTAATTTGGATGTTGGTAAATCACTTACACTAGTAGCTACTACTAACCAAGAAAATGCTATTATTGAATGGTCTAGTAGCAATGAAAATGTGGCTACTGTCGATGATAATGGTAAAGTAACAGCAAATAATTTAGCAGGATCTACTACTATAACAGCATCAATTAAAGATACAGATATAAAAGCTACTTGTACTATTAAGGTCCTTAGAGTAGTAAGTAAAGATGCTACTTTAAAAAGCTTAACTATTATTAATGATACTGGTACGTTAGATCAAACATTTAAATCAGATCAGACTAATTATAATATTACGATAGGTAAAAATGTATCAAAAATAGAGTTTGACTATGAATTGAATGATGAACATGCTACTTTTTTTGGACCATCAAATAATAAAAATTTGAAGAATGGTGATAAGTTAGAATTTAAAATAGTGGCAGAGGATGGTGAAACTAGTAAGATATATACCTTAACTGTAGTAAAAGATACTACTAGTTTGGCTTTGAGTTCATTATAAATTAATGGTTATGCCTTAAATGAAACATTTAAATCTAACGATTTAAAATATACTGCTAATATTCCATATGAAATTGAAACTTTAACTGTTTATGCAAAACCTGAGGATGATAATGCTAAAGTTGTTATTTCGGGTATCACTAATTTAAAAGTAGGGGAAAATACAATTAAGGCTGTTGTTACTGATGAGGATGATAATAGTAGAACTTATGAAATTATTGTTACACGTGAAAAGAAAGTTACAATAGACGAAAATCCAACTTCAATAATTACATCTAGTGATACTACTTCAGATGGTGCTACAACTGATAATATAAATAATAATGGTAATTCTAATACTAAAAAGGATAATAGTGACGATGGGTTTTTAAAATATGCTATTGTTAGTCTTGCTTGCTTGATATTGTTTGCTATTGGTGGAATTGGTATTTATTTTTACATTAAGACATCACCTAAAAAATTAAGAAAAGAGTTAGGTGGTAGTAAAAAAACTTCTGAAGAGTTACCTGTTACTATAGATGATGATAAAAGTTTGGGTAACATAAGTGAAATAATTAATGAAGATTTATTTGCAACAAGGGAATACAAAAAAGAAGAATTATCTGATAAAGATAAACCATCAGAAAACTTGTTTGATGATAATTCAGAAGATGTTAAATAACATCTTCTTTTAGGTAGGAGGACTTATGTTTTTAAAGAGTAAAGAACAAAATGATAGCTTTAATGAAGAAAGAATAGTTGATAATTTAAGAGCTTTAAGCATTGATATGATACATGAAGCTAATAGTGGACATCCTGGAATTGCACTTGGTGCTGCTCCTATACTTTATACTGTGTATGCAAAACATTTAAAAAGTAATCCTAAGGATAGTACTTGGGTTAATAGAGATCGTTTTATCATGTCTTGCGGACATGGCTCTAGTTTACTTTATTCAACTTTGTATTTATCTGGATATGATGTTTCACTAGATGATTTAAGAAATTTTAGAAATTTTAAATCTATTACACCTGGACATCCTGAATATGGAGTAACACCTGGAGTTGATATGACAACTGGGCCTTTAGGTGAAGGAATTGCTAGTGCTGTTGGTGTTGCATTAGCTGAGAGTTACTTACGAGAATATTATCATAAAAAAGGCTTTGATATAATTAATTATTATACTTATGTATTGTGTAGTGATGGTGATTTAATGGAAGGAGCTAGTTATGAAGCTTTGTCTTTGGCTGGAACCTTGAAGTTAAATAAATTAATAGTTTTATATGATTCAAATAATATTTGTTTAGATGGGGAAGTTAATAAAACATTTAATACGGATATAGAAAAATATTTTACTTCACTTAATTTTAATGTGTTAACGATTGATGGCAATGATCTTAATACTATAGATGGAGCTATTAAAAAGGCTAAAGTTTCATCTCTTCCTACTGCTATTATTACTAATACTACAATTGGAAAATATTCTAAATGGGAGAAAACTAATACTGTTCATGGTACACCTTTAACTGATGATGACATTACAAATATTAAAAATAAAATTGGTATTCGTGATATACCGTTTACTGTTAGTGGCGAATGTGTTCAAGTCATGCAAGATATGATTAGCGAAAGAGTTATTCCTGACTATGATAAATGGCAAGACGAGTTTAATAAGTTACCTAATGATATTCAAAATGAATTAGTTAAAATTAGAAACAATGATTTATCAATTGATAATATTAATATTAGTTATGAATTAGATGACGTTTATGAAGAAAACTTAAGAGAATCTTCTTCTAAGGTGTTAAATTCTATTGCTAAAGATAATGAGTTATTTATAGGTGGTTCAGCTGATCTTAGTAGTTCTATCCTTACTAAACTTTATGATTGTACTGATTATTCTAGTGATAATTTAACTGGTAGAAATATAAATTATGGAGTTAGAGAACATGCAATGGGTGCTATTATGAATGGTATTAGTTTAGCTGGCATTCGTAATTTTGGTTCTACTTATTTGGCTTTTTCAGATTATATGAAACCTTCTATAAGACTTGCTAGTATGATGAATTTAGCTAATATATACATCTTTTCTCATGATTCTATTAGTGTAGGGAAGGATGGTGCTAGTCATGAAGCTGTTGAACAATTAGTATCTCTACGTTCTATACCAAATTTGGAAGTATTTAGACCGTGTGATGTTAATGAAATTATTGGTACTTATAAATATGTTTGCAGTAAAAAGAATGGCCCTAGTGCTATTATTCTAGGTAGAAATAAAACTAAAATCAAAACGAATACTAGTATTAATGATGTTAGTAAAGGGGCATATATAATTAAAAAAGAAGACAAAGAATTAGATGCTGTTATTATTTCTACTGGTGAAGAGGTTGATCTTGCCTTAGATGTTTCTGATATTTTAACTGAAAAGGGATTTAATATTAGAGTAGTTAGTATGCCTTCTATTGAATTATTTAAGAAACAGAAAAAATCTTATCAAGAGGATATAGTACCTAATGATACTAAGGTCTTTGTGATAGAAGCTTCTTCATCTTATAGTTGGTATCAGTTTACTAATAATGAAGAACATTTATTTACAGTTAATCAGTTTGGTCTTAGTGGTGATAAGGAACAAATCTTAGAATATTTTGGTTTTACTAAGGAAAAAATAGCTGATAAAATTGAAAAATTATTACATTAACGACAAAAAGTGGCAGAATGCGATGCCACTTTTTATTATATTATTAATGGTGATTGTAATGAGAAATTATTATATTTTTAGAATAAAAAGAGAGTTTGTTAATTTGTATAGGGATAGTCCTAGCAGTTTATTTAATGTTTTAAAACATTTATATTATATGAAGAGATGTGATGCTAGTTATGGTTTTAATCTTTTTAATCAGTTAACTATGAAAATTGATAAAGATAAACTGGATAGAGAAATTTATATAAGATATCATAATGAAATGGTTTATTCTAAGAATAAAGAGGAACATATTATTAATAATTTATATAAGGATGAAGTTAGTATTTTAACTATTAAAAATGCATATATTTACGTTAATACTAATAATAATTATACTTCTTTTTTTAATATCATTGATTCTTTGGGTGATGAATATTTTGCATGTGATTTTGAAAAACTAGATTATTTTTGGTTAAATGATATTAAAATGCTTGTCTAATACATAAACTTTTAGTAGAATATTGGTAGGAGCGTGAGATATATGGAAATGTTTTTAGATATATTGAAAGTAGTTGGATTATTAATAGTTGGTGCTGTGATTGGCTTTTTTATAGCTCGTAAATATATGATGAAATATTTAAAAAAGAATCCACCTATTAATGAGGAAATGATTAAGGCATTAATGACACAGATGGGTAGAAAACCAAGTCAAAAGCAAGTTAATCAAATGATGAAATCAATGGAAAAGTACATGTAAAAATGTACTTTTTATTTTTTGGTTAAAATGATATAATGTTTATATGATAGGGAGAGGTTAGATATGGAATTAACGAAAAATATTAATCCAAATATATTTAGAGAATATGATGTAAGAGGAGTTTATCCTACTGATTTGAATGAGGATATAAGTTATACTTTTGGTAAGGCTTATGGAACTTATATTAAAAGATTTAATCAGAATACTTGTATAGTTGGGCATGATAATAGACTTTCTTCGGATAGCTTAACTAATGCTTTAATTAAAGGTATTTTGGAAACAGGTATTAATGTAATTAATTTAGGACTTGTTACAACACCTATGTTTTATTTTGCATGCATAAGAGAACATATACCGGCTGGGGTAATGGTGACGGCTAGTCATAATCCTAAAGATGATAATGGTTTTAAGTTTTCTTTTGATGAAAGAGGAAATGCTAAGGGGGAAATGATTCAAGAATTTTTGAACTTTTTATTAGAAGGCAATTATGATGTTGGTAATGGAATGCTATCATTACTAGATATTAAAGAAGACTATTATAAATTATTACTTTCATCTGTTCATATAAATCAGAATAAGAAACTAAAAGTGGTAATTGATTGTGGTAATGGAACAACATCTTTTTTTGCACCTGAAATATATAATTTAATTGGTGAAGATTTGGTAGTGTTATATGGAAAAAGTGATGCAACTTTCCCTAATCATCATCCTGATCCTGCAGTGGAAGAAAATTTAACGGTTTTAAAAAATACAGTTAAAGAATTAAAAGCTGATGTTGGAATAGCTTTTGATGGTGATGGTGATAGAGTTGGTATTATAGATGAAAATGGTAATTATGTTCCAGCTGATAAATTTATGATAATAGTTGCACGTAGCTTAATTCCTGCAAATGAAAATAAACGTATTTTATATGATGTTAAATGTAGTAAGGCTTTAACTGAGGAAATAGAAAGGTTAGGTGGTACTCCTGTTATTTGCAGAACAGGAAATTCATATACAAAAGCTGAAACACGCGATAAAGATTGTATCTTTGGTGGTGAATTCAGTGGCCATGTTTATTTTAGAGATAAATTTTTAGGCTTTGATTCTGGAATGTATGCTGGACTTCGTATGGTAGAAATATTAAGTAATACTGATAAAACAGTTAGTGAGTTATTAGAAGGCATTAACATATATTATTCAACGCCAGAAATAAAAATTCCTTCTACAGATACTAAGAAAAAAGAGGTTGTTGAGAAAATAAAAGAATACTGTCACCAAAATAATTTTAAAACTATTGAACTTGATGGTGTTAGAATTGAACTTGATGATGGTTGGGCTCTTGTTCGCTTTAGTAATACTGGTCCTAATATTACGGCACGTTTTGAAGGAAAAACTGAAGAAATACGTGATAAATTAAAAGATACATTTATGAGTTTAATAGAAATGTATAATAAGTAATAGTTTGTGTTATTAATAAAATGGTAAAAGTGGTCCAAAATAAGAATTGGAATGTCAAATAAATGTCCAATTTCTTTTTTTTATAAG
This sequence comes from uncultured Bacilli bacterium, assembly GCA_934148875.1. Taxonomy (GTDB): domain Bacteria; phylum Bacillota_I; class Bacilli_A; order RF39; family UBA660; genus Alloscybalousia. The sequence goes on along the minus strand of CAKPDJ010000036.1, from coordinate 2,762 downwards.
AAATGTTTGTTATAATAGTGTAGGAGTGTGAAGACTATGGCAGTTAAATATGATGAAAGTTCAATTAAAATATTAGAAGGTCTTGAGGCGGTTAGAAAAAGACCTGGTATGTATATTGGATCAACGGATAAAAGAGGACTTCACCATTTAGTATGGGAAATAGTTGATAATGCCATTGATGAAGTTATTAATGGCTATGGTGACTATATTAAAATTATTATTCATAAAGATAAAAGTATTAGTGTTGAAGATCATGGACGTGGTGTACCTACTGGAATGCATGCATCTGGTAAGCCTACACCTGAAGTTATTTATACAGTACTTCATGCTGGTGGTAAATTTGAAGAAGCTGGATATAAAGTTTCTGGTGGTTTACATGGTGTTGGTGGTAGTGTAGTTAATGCATTATCAAAATGGATGGAAGTAACTATTAAAAGAGATAAAAAAGAATACTTTATTCGTTTTAAAGATGGTGGTAAAGTTGATGTACCATTAAAAGAAATTGGAACTACTTCTAAAACGGGTACAACAGTTCGCTTTTTACCAGATGATGAAATATTTTCAACAACTACTTTTTCTTTCACTACTATATGTGAGAGAATGCAAGAATCCGCCTTCTTATTAAAAGGTTTAACTATTGAAGTGGTTGATGAAGAGGATGAAAAAAGTGAAACTTATCATTATGAAGATGGATTGGTTGCTTTCGTTAATTACTTAAATGAAGATAGAACACCACTTCACAATGTTATTTCATTTGAGGGTGTTAAAGATAGAATTGAAATAGAAATAGCTATGCAGTATACAGATACATATAATGAAAGTATTATTTCATTTGTTAATAATGTTAAAACTAGTGATGGTGGTAGTCATGAGGTTGGTTTTAAAACAGCACTAACTAGAGTGTTTAATGACTATGCTAAGAATAATAATTATATAAAAGGAAAAGATAAAGCTTTTGAGGGTCCTAATGTAAGAGAGGGTCTTACAGCTATAATTTCTTTGAAAGTACCTGAAGATTTACTTCAATTTGAGGGCCAAACTAAAGGCAAACTTGGTACTCCTCAAGCACGTACAGCAGTGGAAGCGTTAGTTACTGAAAAACTTGGTTACTTCTTAGAAGAGAATAAAAAAATAGCTACTGATATAATAGAAAAGGCTTTAAAAAGTAAAATGGCAGCAGATGCTGCTAGAAAAGCTAGAGAAGAAGCTCGTAAGGGTAAAAGTAAGAATCCAAAAGAAAGAGCCTTGTCTGGTAAACTTACACCAGCTCAGTCTAAGGATAAAACTCATAAAGAGTTATTTATTGTAGAAGGAGATTCGGCAGGTGGATCTGCAAAACAAGGCAGAGATAGAAGATTTCAGGCTATTCTTCCACTTCGCGGTAAAGTATTAAATACTGAAAAGACGAAAATGGAAGATATCTTTAAAAATGAAGAAATTAATACTATGATTTATACCATAGGAGCTGGAGTTGGACCTAATTTTGATATCGAAGAAGCTGAATATAATAAAGTTATTATCATGACCGATGCTGATGATGATGGAGCACATATTCAATGTTTATTAATGACATTTTTCTATCGTTATATGAGACCGTTAATTGAAGCTGGTAGACTTTATATTGCGTTACCACCTTTATTTCTAATAAAAACTGGAAAAGAACATATATATGCATATTCAGTAGAAGAAATGAAAGAAATAACTAAGGGCAAGAAATGCGATGTTCAACGTTATAAAGGACTTGGTGAAATGAATGCTGATCAGCTTGCTGAGACAACAATGAATCCAGGTACTAGAAGCTTAATTCGTGTTACCATTGAAGATGCTTTATTAGCAGAAAAAAGAGTTAGTGTTTTAATGGGTGATAATGTAGAACCTAGAAAGAATTGGATTGATGAAAATGTTGTTTTCTCACTAGAAGATGACTATCAAATAGAAATGAAAAAGTAGTAGAAAGAAGGCCTCATATGACCTCACATAAAAGAATATTAGAAATTATTAATCGTTATAGTTTGAATATTTTCTATTTAATAACACATAATAAGATGCCAATTGGTAAATTGTATGAGGCTATTTTATCTAATAATAAGGAAATTATTTTAAAAGAAATATATTCACGAGATAAAAAAAATAAATTTCTTGAATTAAAGGAAAAATATACTAAACGTGATTGTGTTGAAGAAATATTATATTTAACTGATAATAGATATCGTCATTTAAAAGAAATAAAGGACTTGGTTGATGTTAGTGATATAATAGACAATGTGGTTACTAATTCTATTTATGAAGAAAAGGTAAAAATACATTATACAGATCTTATTATTGATTTGTTAGTAGAAAATTATTATGATTACCGTGATCTTAAAGTGTTTAGTAAATGTAGGGAGCATTTGATTACTCTTGATCATAAACAAAATATAAAGATTATGGGTAATATTGATAGATATTATATTAGGAAAATTACTATTTAGAAAGAGTGATGCAGTATGGCTAAAAAAGCAGAAACTAAAGAAATTATTGAGAAAATTTATAATTATACTTTAGAAGAAATAATGGGAGATCGTTTTGGAAAATATTCTAAATATATAATTCAAGATCGTGCGATACCAGATGTTAGAGATGGATTAAAACCAGTACAGAGAAGAATTTTATATGGTATGTATCGTGGACGTCATACTTATGATAAACCATATGTTAAATCAGCTCGTTCTGTTGGTGATATTATGGGTAAATACCATCCGCATGGAGATAGCTCTATATAT
>CAKPDJ010000035.1 GCA_934148875.1 uncultured Bacilli bacterium | reverse complement strand
TACTCTATCTGTGAAGTAGGAAACTTGGGAGGCAACTACCAAGGCGAATAAAAATTAAAATTTTTATTCTTTTGTTCGTTTTTGTGTTATTCTTAATATAGAGGTGTTTTTATGGCAAAATATTCATTTAAATTATATTTGAAAAATGGTGAGGTAAAAACAGTTGTTCCCCTAGAACTTACTGATGCAGATTTACCTTCTTTAGATAAGTTTGCTATAAAAGTCGGTAGTAGTTTTGGACTAGCAAGAGTATTAGCTGATGAAGTAGGAATTGATTTTGATCAAGTTGATAATATTTCAATTTTGAAAGCAACTAAGAAAATAGAATTTTCAGTTATATATCAAAATAAGTATTTAGAACCTGTACTTTCTAACTTAAAAACTAAAGCAATTACTTATCATGGTTATCAAAAGACTGTTACAGCAGTTGATTTTAGTAATCCAAGCTGTTTGGAAATGAAAGAATATCTATTAGATAATATAAGAAATAATTATGATAATTTTTCTAAGAATGTATATAATTATGAAAATGAGTTTAGCCGATTATTATATCGCTATAGTAGTATTTATCAACAAAGATTGCAAAGCGAGGAGGATTTAAGAGCTGTTAAAGAATTAGAAGAACAAATTTTAATGGAATTAAGCATTTATAAAAATTATCGTGGGCTTTGTAAAGTAAGACTAAAAAGTGAAAAACAATTTATATATACACCTAAGCGTAGTAGTAATTCTGTAACTAATTTAAATATTAGTGATTATGTTAAAAATAGTGTTCCATATACTTTTGATAAAGATGAAGAGGTTGCTAAACAGACTGTTTCTTATAATCAGGAATATGAGGAGTTTTTAGAACCTGATGAATATGAAGAAATGTTAGGGGATAGTTATAATAAGTTATGAAAGATTTGAAAGAATTTTTAAAGTATTTAGAGGTAGAAAAAAATTATTCCACTTATACAATTAATAACTATCAACTTGATATTGAACAATTTTTGATATACTGTGATGACAATGAAATTAAATATAGTGATATTACTTATCCTGAAGCTAGAACTTATCTAAATTATTTGTATAATACTAAAAGTGAAAAAGCATCATCAGTAAGTAGAAAAATTTCTTCAATTCGTATTTTTTATCGTTATTTAGCTAATCATAATATTGAAAACTATTCTTTTCATTTATTGAGATTACCCAAGAAAGGTCAGAGGTTACCTAAATTTTTAGAATATAATGAGTTGGAAGAAATATTTAAAGTACCTAATCTAGATACTCCTATCGGAAAAAGAGATGCACTTATTTTAGAAATGTTATATGCAACCGGTATGCGTGTTGGTGAACTAGTTAATATAAAGATTGATGATATTAATCATTCTAATATGACTATTAAGATATTAGGTAAAGGTAATAAGGAAAGAATAGCTTACTATAATAAAATTACTGAAAAAAGGTTAAATGATTATTTGAATAATGGTAGACTTGAATTATTAAAAAAACCTAATGATTATTTATTTTTAAATCATTTAGGTGGTAGGCTAACTACTAGGGGGGTTGAACTTATATTAGATAAAACTATTAAAGAAACATCTTTATCAAAGCATTTAACTCCTCATATGCTAAGACATAGTTTTGCTACACATTTATTAAATGAAGGATGTGACTTATTAAGTGTTCAGGAATTATTAGGACATGCTTCTTTATCAGCAACTAATATATATACACATGTAACTAATGATAGAATTAAAGATGTTTATTTAAGAACTCATCCTAGGGCTAGAAAAGATAAGTAATATTGTAGCCTGATTATAATTAGATATACCAGTAATTATTATTATGGAAAAAAATTGGATAGAGTGGTAAATATAAATGTAAAAAGCTTTAGTGTTGATTTTAAAATCGTTAGTAATATATTAAAAATATAAAAATAAAATATAGAGAAAATATGAATTTAGAAAAAGCAGTATGTAAACTTAGTGTAATTTTCTGAATTTAAATTGTTTTGTCTATATTTTTTTGTTATACTGAGGGTGTCAGACTAAGACGAAAGGATGGATGATATGAAATACGTTTACTTATTCAGTGAAGGAAATGCTGAAATGAGAAACTTACTTGGAGGTAAGGGAGCTAATTTAGCTGAAATGACTAATATTGGTTTACCTGTACCACAAGGGTTCACAATCACAACTGAAGCATGTACAAAATATTATGAAGATGGTAAAGAGATTAATGATGAAATTAAATCTCAAATTGATGAGTACATAGTTAAAATGGAGGAGATCACTGGTAAAAAATTTGGTGATAAGGAAAATCCATTATTAGTTAGTGTACGTAGTGGAGCACGTGCTAGTATGCCTGGTATGATGGATACTATATTAAACTTAGGTTTAAATGAAGAAGTAGTAAATACATTAGCAGAAAAATCTAATAATCCAAGATGGGCTTGGGACTGCTATCGTAGATTTATTCAAATGTATTCTGATGTAGTTATGGAAGTAGGAAAAAAATACTTTGAAGAGTTAATAGATAAAATGAAAGAGGCTAAAAATGTTAAATTAGATGTTGAATTAGATGCAAATGATTTAAAAGAGTTAGCTAGGGAATTTAAAGAGGAATATAAAAATAAAATTGGTAGTGATTTTCCTGATGATCCTAAAGAACAATTAATGGGTGCTATCAAAGCTGTATTTAGAAGTTGGGATAATCCAAGAGCTAATGTATATAGAAGAGATAATGATATTCCGTATTCATGGGGAACTGCAGTAAATGTTCAGTCTATGGCTTTTGGTAATATGGGTGATGATTGTGGTACTGGTGTTGCCTTTACTCGTGACCCTGCTACTGGCGAAAAAGGATTGTTTGGAGAATTTTTAACAAATGCACAAGGTGAAGATGTAGTTGCTGGTGTTAGAACACCAATGCATATTGCTGAAATGGAAGAAAAATTTCCTGAAGCATTTAGACAATTTAAAGAAGTATGTAAAACTTTGGAAGAACATTATAGAGATATGCAAGATATGGAATTTACTGTTGAACATGGTAAACTTTATATGTTGCAGACAAGAAATGGTAAAAGAACCGCTCATGCAGCATTAAAGATTGCATGTGATTTAGTTGATGAAGGTATGCGCACTGAAGAAGAAGCAGTATTAATGATTGATCCTAGAAATTTAGATACTTTACTTCATCCTCAATTTGATATTAATGCACTTAAAAATTCAACACCAATCGGAAAAGGCTTAGGAGCATCTCCTGGAGCAGCTTGTGGTAAGATTGTATTTACAGCAAGTGATGCTGAAAGAGAAGGACTTGGTGGAAAGGGAGAAAAGGTTATTTTAGTAAGACTTGAAACTTCTCCTGAAGATATAACTGGTATGAAGGCTAGTCAAGGTATTTTAACGGTTCGTGGTGGAATGACTTCTCATGCTGCTGTTGTAGCTCGTGGAATGGGTACTTGTTGTGTTTCTGGTTGTGGTGATATCAAGATGAACGAAGCTAAAAAAGAATTTAGTTTAGCTGGTAAAGTTTATCATGAAGGTGATGTTATTTCAATTGATGGTTCAACTGGAAATATTTATGATGGTGTTATTCCTACAGTAGATGCAACTATAGCTGGTGAGTTTGGACGTGTTATGGCATGGGCTGATAAATATAGGGTTTTAGGGGTAAGAACTAATGCTGATAATCCAACTGATGCTAGTAAAGCTGTTGAACTAGGTGCTGAGGGTATTGGACTTTGTCGTACAGAGCATATGTTCTTTGATGAAGCAAGAATTCATTCAATGAGAAAGATGATTTTGTCTGAGACTGTTGAAGAAAGAGAAAAAGCTTTAGCTGAATTAATACCATATCAAAAGGGTGATTTTAAAGCTATGTATAAAGTTTTAAAAGGCCTTCCAATGACAGTACGTTATTTAGATCCACCTCTTCATGAATTTTTACCAACTGAAGAAAAAGAAATTAATGAACTAGCTAATGATATGAATGTTTCTGTTGAACATTTAAAACAAAAATGTAGTGATTTACATGAATTTAATCCTATGATGGGACATCGTGGATGTCGTTTAGCAGTAACATATCCAGAAATAGCTAGAATGCAAACACGTGCTTTGATGGAAGCAGCAATTGAGGTAAAAGAAGAAGATGGATATGATATTACTCCAGAAATAATGATTCCATTAGTTGGTGAAGTTAAGGAATTAAAATTTGTTAAGGACATAGTTATCGAAACAGCTGAAAAGGTTAAGAAAGAGAAAAATTCTGATATAAGTTATCATATTGGTACTATGATTGAAATACCTCGTGCTGCACTTACTGCAGATGATATTGCGAAGGAAGCTGAATTCTTCTCATTTGGAACTAATGATTTAACACAAATGACATTTGGTTTCTCAAGAGATGATGCTGGTAAGTTCTTAGGTTCATATTATGAAAATAAAATTTATGAACAAGATCCATTTGCTAGACTTGATCAAGTTGGTGTAGGAAAATTGGTAGAAATGGCTGCTGAAAAAGGAAAAGCTACAAGACCAAATATCAAATTAGGTATTTGTGGTGAACATGGTGGCGATCCATCAAGCGTAGAATTTTTCCACAAAGTTGGTCTTACCTATGTATCATGTAGTCCATTTAGGGTACCAATAGCTAGACTTGCTGCTGCACAAGCTGCAATCAAATCAGGCAGTCAAAAGAAGTAAAAAGTATTGATATCTTTTTAACCCGTATAGTTATTACAAAAGACGATATTCTAAGGTATTTAGAAAAAATACCAGAGATAATCCGATATGGTAAGAAAGATCCAATATTTGTCAATATCTATATATAAATTAAGACTAAGATGACTTAATAAGTCGCAAATCTTAGTCTTTTTTGTTGATGTGCGACAGAGAATTGGAGGAATAAAAAATGCGATTATTATATTTAAAACCTGAATTAAAAGATTTATCACAAGGATCAAGAATTGCTTTTGTAAGACAGTTTAGAAGATTAACACAAGATTATATTGCTGGTGAACTAGGATTAAGTCATGATAACAAAAGAAGAATTAGGACTAGATATGAAAAAGGTAATAGATGTCCTAAAGATGATAGAACATTAGAATTATCGAAAATATTAAATGTAAGTTTTAATGCAATAAAAAAATATGATTTTAATAAACCTATAGACTTGATTTATATGCTTATGTGGTTAGAAGAACTTATACCTAATTATCAAATTGATTTATCAATAACTCCTAATATAAAAAATGAAGATATTCCTATTTATCAAAAATTTATGGATGAATGGAATGTTATGAGAAGAAAAAGAAAATATAGAGAGATATCCTATGATGAATATTTAGAATGGAAATTTAAATATGAGTTAGGTGATGATAAATTATGAATGAATACAAAATTGTAAAATTAAGTGAAATAGATTCATTTAAAAGTCATCCCTATAAAGTAGACAATAATGATGAATTAAATGAATTAGTAGATAGTATAAAGCAAAATTGATTATTAAATCCATTGATTGTAAGAAAAAAAGAAAATGGAAGATATGAAATAATATCTGGTCATAGAAGAAAATTAGCTTTAGAACTTTTAGGAGAAAAAGAAGCAAAAGTAAATGTAAGAGATTTATCAGATGATGAATCAATAATACTTATGGTTGACTCAAATATATCAAGAGAAAAGATATTACCGAGCGAGAAAGCCTTTGCTTATAAAATGAAATATGATGCTATTAAACATCAAGGAAAGAAAACTTCTGGCACTGAGTGCCAAAAGTCTTCAAGAGAAATATTGGCAGAAAAATCTAAGGATTCTTCAAGAATGATTCAAAATTATATTAGATTAACATATTTAATACCTGACTTATTACAATTAGTTGATGATACAGTATTAAAAGATAAAAGAACATATTTAACGATGGGTATTAAGCCGGCTGTTGAATTATCTTATCTACATAAAGATGAACAAGAACTTGTTTATGCAGGAATTACATATAATGATTTAATACCTAGTCATGCACAAGCAATTAAAATAAGAGAATTAAGTAAAAATAAAAAATTAACATATGACTCGCTTGAAGAATTACTTACGCAAAATAAAGGTAATCAAAATGAGCAAATATCATTTAATAAAGAAAAAATTGAATCTGTGTTGCCCCTTGAATTAAAATCGAGAGATAAAAGATATATTGAAAAATATATTATTAATGCAATCTTAAAATATAAAGAATTAAATCTTAAGAAAGAAGATTTAATAGACTTTGAAAGGGGTGATTCATATGATTTAGATATGTAGCATCCTTGTTTTTGCATTAAATAATTGATATAAATATATTAAGAGGTGGAAATATGTATGTTGAGGATGTTAACACAGTATTAAATAAACAAAGTGGATTGCTTGGAATAGCAGGTAAAAATGATTTTAGAGATTTAGAAGAATTAGCTAATAGTGGTGACGAAAAAGCGAAATTAGCCATAAAAATGTTGCAAAATTCTATTACAAAATTCATAGCACAATACTATGTTGAATTAAATGGTATAGTAGATGCTATTGTGTTTACAGCAGGTATTGGTGAAAACGGAATTTCTTTAAGAGCAAATGTAGTAAATTCATTATCTAATGCATTAAATATTAAATTAGATGAAAATACTAATAATAAAATTGCAAAATTTAAAGATAATCAAACAGGCGTAATTTCAACACCAGATTCAAAAATCGGAGTATATGTTATTCCGACTAATGAAGAATATATGATTTTAAAAGATACTTATGAGATAAGTAAAATTACTAAAGAAAAAAATCCTGTAAAAATTTTGACTAAATAATATAATAAGGAAATACAATATGGAGACTATTTTATTAGAAGAAGAAAATGCTTTAGAATATATATATGATAGTATTTACAAGGCTAGAAATGATGGTAAAGAAGTAAAAAATGCGAAATATCATCATAACACTGCATATAAGGATGCAGTGTCTATTTGCAAATACGGAATACTAACTTTAATTGACTTGAATTCTAAAGGAATTAGAAAAGATACTAAAGAATTTTTGAAAATTATGGGAGACATAGATTCACATGTTAATGGTAATAATTGTGTTTCATTATCTGTGGTAGGTTTAACTGATATTTATCCAAACGAGGATGAATATAACCCTTTTTCACCGAATCTTGTCGACTTCCTTGTTAGCAGTGATATACAAGCAAGTAGATCATCAACACATTATGGTAATGAATTTTTAAGTTTTGGCAGTATAATGAGAGACAAAATAAAATCAGTTGACATTAGACTTTTAAATCTACTATGTCAAGACAAATCGTATATGAATGATTCTTCAACACAAGCTATCATAAAGAAATATAATCATTTAAGGGAAATTGCTCTGGAATTAAAAAGACAACAATTAGGACTTCCTTTAAGAGAAATGTCTGAATCAAATATTTTTGAAATAAATATCGAAAAATTAGCTGATCAACCTAAACTGTTATTAAAAAAATAATTGTAATTAGTTGATTTAATAGATACTTACTTGATAAAATGGATATTGATAAGGAGAAGAATAAATGGGTAAATTAGGTAATACTTTAGCAATGCTAAAAATTCTTGAAACTGGTAGAAAATATACTGTAAATGAATTAGCTTCTAAGATTGAAGTTTCTCCGAGAATGATTAAAACGTATAAAGCTGAGTTAGAAAAAGTTAGAATATATATTGATACAATTAATGGAATATATGGCGGATATGTTTATAATCATAAAAATAATTATGATGTATCGTTTAGTATTAATGATGTTAGTTGCCTTGAGAAAATTATTCCTATATTAGAAAGCAAAAGTAGGAATGAAGCTGAACAATTACTTGAAAAAATAAAAACTATAGTTATTTATTCTGATAATAATTCAATAGAAGAACAAGATTCACAAGAACTAAAAAATAAATATAATGTTATATCAAAGGCAATTAAAAATAATATTGATTTAGAAATTGAATATAAGAATAAAAATAAGATAGTAACTCCACATAATATGAGTTTTTATAAAAATTTTATATATTTAACTGGATATTCAAAAACAGATAAAGATTTAAGAACTTATAATTTAAGTGAAATAAAAATTAAATAAAATTTAAATAGTACGATATACTGCACCTTTTAGTGATATATTAATCACTAGGAGGTGTTTTATTGTGGATATAATTATGAAATCTGAAAAGCCAGAAGTCAATATTGAATATTTTGGACAACAATCAAGATTCTTCAAGTTTTTTGAAATGATAGTTGATGATTTACTACATGGAAAGGGTATATATGCCGAAACTAATTCAGGTTCAAATGGTAATGCATTTATGTATGCAAAGAAAGGTTATAAAGTCATTACTAATGATGCAAGTGAGTATAGTTATTCTGTTGCAAATGCCATTATGAGTGATAATATACCTAAAGAATTTAATTGTAAGTATGAATGGCTAAATAAATATTGTGATTCATACATTGGTCGTGCTTCAGTTTTTGCTAGTGTTGTTGATTTATACGGTTACAATGCTGAAATTCCAAGTGAAGTAAATGAAGAATTAGAAAATAAAATAAATGAATATATATCATATTTCAAGAAAATTAATGATGAAAAAGTAAGATCGTATAAATCTTATAATGAAGATTTGTTTAACTATTTAAAAAAATTAAAAGAAGAAAAAATTAATGTAGATATTATGTTTATGGATTTTGCATGGCCATGGAGAGATGGTTCTAAAACAGAAGAATATAATACAACAGCTAATATTTATAGTAATGTATTTGAAAAATCTAAAATTGCAAATATTGAAATTTGGGATAAGGAAAATGTTATTGACAATGTAATTAAAGCAGTTAAAGAAGCTAAAAAAGTTTCAAAGTATGTTTTATTATCAAATCAAAGTTCAAACTATCCTACGCCAGAAGTTTTAGAAGTTGCATTATTAAAAAATGGTTTAAATTATGATGTAAGACATACTATGCTTACAGATGCAGAATATGAGGATAATCTTGGTAAGGAAACATTTTTTAGAGAATACTTATATGTAATTAGAGGCGATATAAATGAGTAAAACTAATTATCCATTAGTAAAAGTTGATTTGAACGAAGTTAAAAGATTAACACAAGGTATAGCAAATAAATTAATAGCAGATAATAAGAATATTGATTTAATTGTTCCTATCATTAGAGGCGGAATGCCTATTGCAATGTTGTTATCATCAATGCTTGATGTTGAAGAAATGTCCTGCATTCATATAAGAAGAAGTATTGATGATAATCCTAATACAGAATTTAAACGACCAGTAGATAAAGGAATAACAAATACAGAAAAAATTAAGGATTCTAATATATTAATTGTAGATGATACATTAGATTCAAAAATTGCATTAGACTATGCAATTAATTTATTAAAAGAATATCAACCTAAGAGTATTACAGTAGCAATTTTATATAATTTTAACAAAAATACTTTTGATTCAATATATAGTGGAGAAGAAGTACAAGAATATAAATGGATTGTTTTCCCTTGGGAAAAAAGTGAAAATTAGGAGGCATTGAAATGAAAAATAATAAATGGCAAGTATGTATATGTGGTGCTATAAAATGCGATAATGAATATTTAATGGTAAAAAGAAGTTTAGATGATGAGGATTGTGCTGGATTTTGGGAAATGCCAAGTGGCAAATTAGAATTTGGAGAATCCGTTGAACAGGGATTACAAAGAGAAATTTTTGAAGAAGTTGGAATTGATATTAATCCATTCCAAAAACAAATAATTGGTATATCAGAATACAGTTCTGAAAAACCAGATGGAACTAAATATAGTGTACAATTAAATTATGTTGTTGAAGTTCCTACAAAAGATTTACCAATCAAGTTGAGTGAAGAACATACTGCTTATGTTTGGGCTACAAGAGATTCTGAATATGTTGATGAATTTATTGCAGAAATAATTGATGCTATAGAGCCACAAAGTGAAGTTGGATATGCAAGAACTAAAAAAATGTAAAAAAGTATTGGTTGAAGTAAATCAAACATGCAATTTAAATTGTACATATTGTTTTTATAGAGATTATGGCAGAGTTACTAATGGAATAAATCTTCAGAATATTGATGATTTGTTAGAAAATTGTCCATTAGCTGATGAATTCTATTTAACTGGTGGTGAATGTTTTACTTCGCCAATAATTGAAGAAATAATCGAACGATTAGCTCCTAGAGGCAAAGTTATTACTTTTACAAATGGAGTTATCTTAAATAAGTATGATGATGAAAGATTAAAAAAAGTGGTGAATAATGTTGATACATTTATTGTAACATTTGATAGTTTTGACAGTGAAAATTACTTGTGCAGAGATAAATTATCAGAAACTATAAGTACAATAAAAAAAATATTGAATATAGATTCAAACAAAGTAGAAGTTAAAGTATGTATTAATGAATATAATTATGATCATATAGAAGAATTATTTGTTGGATTAATTGATATGGGTGTTAAATATTTATCTGTTAACTTTGTATTTGATATTCAAAATAGTAAATTAAATCACGAAGTTAAAGAGTTAAAAAAATTAAGACATGTTTTTGAAGTTATTAATAATTATAGGGAATATTTTAATTCAAAATACATCGATATGCTATATGATTTATATATTAATAACGAAATAAATGAAAGATTTCCATGTATTGCAGATTCTGAATATTATTTCTTAGATTGTTCTAATAATTATCTTATTTGTCCTGGAAATTGCAAAAAGTTAGGTACAAGGGATGAATGGAAGGAATGCTTTTCAAAAGAATGTGCAAACGAATGGGAAATGATGTATACGAGGTGATAGTATGAATATAGTATTTGAAGGAATAGACGGAGTAGGAAAGACTACTGTTATTGATAGTTTAAAAAAAGATTTAGAAGAAAAAAAAGAAATTGTAAGATATGTTGATGAGCTTACTCAAGATTCACCAATTAGTGATATTTTAAATAAAATGTTAAGTGATGATCCATTCTTTATGCTTGATAAAGGTTTTCCAACATCAATATTTGAAAGCTTATTACTAGCTGCAGATATGCATTATAGACAAGAAAAATACAAATATGATGATGGATTTAACTTATATGATCGAGATTTTTTATCAATTTTATCATATCAAAAAGAAATTTTAAAAGAAGATTATAGTAACTATATGGATTTTTACCGTCCTTTTAAAGAAATAGTTTTATTTAATTTAAAACCAATTGATTTGTTAGTGTATATTCATGCTCCTCTAGAAGTTAGTGTATCTAGAGTTGCTAAAAGAGATAATATTGAATTTATCGAAAGTCAAAGAAAATTCTTACAAGCTTTAAAAACTTCTTTAGAAAGTGAGTTAATTCCACAATTAGAAAAACAAAATGTTAAGGTTTTGAAATTGGATGGTAGAGACAAACCATATCAAAATGTTTCAAAAATATATAAGGAAATAGGTTATGGAAAGAATTAATGTTAATTGTGATTACATGATTTACTCTGATGAGGAAAAAAAGAGTGCATTAGAGTGTTTAGAAAATAGTGATTCAAGTATTTTTGTTGGTAATACTGTTAGTAATTTTGAAAAAAAATTATCTAAATATTTGAATGTTCCATATGCTATAGCACTACCAAATTGCACACTATCTATTTATACAGCATTACAAGTTTTAGGAATTGAGAATGGTGATGAAGTTATTGTGCCTAATTTAACTCATGCATCATCAATATATCCTATATTAATGAGTGGAGGAAAAATTAAGGTGTTTGATTTTGAACCAAATTCTTATTACTATGATTTGGCAAATATAAAGAAGTTAATAACACCAAATACTAAATTTTTCTTGGCATGTTATCTTTATGGTATGCCCTTAAATATAGAGGAAGTAAAGAAAATTTGTGATGAAAATAATATTACTTTAATAGAAGATGTAGCACAAGCATTTGGAACTAAAGTAAATGGAAAATATGCTGGAACATTTGGAAAAATAGGATGCTACAGCTTTAATGACACGAAAATGTTAAGAATAGGTGAAGGTGGAGCTATTGTTACTTTCGATAAAGATATATACGAAAAAGTAGAACATTTTAGACATGTTGGTGAAGTTTTTAATTCAACAAAACAATCTTCTGTAAGTTCAAATACAACATATAGAGATTTATTGTTTAATGGATTATCTAATATGGGTAAAGGTTTAAATTTAAGACCATCTCCTATAACTTTTTCAACAGGACTTAAAAGAATTGATCATATCGATGATTATATATCAGAACGAAGAAAAAAATTGAAGATTTATTTTGATCAACTTTCTAATCTTGAAGGTGTGCATTTTATAAAAAATTTTGATATTAATAAAGTTGAAGAATATGGCCCAATTGCATCATGGATTTTATTAGATAATAAATATTATGATAGAAACCGTGTTATTTTAGGTGCAATGAATATGGGAATTCCAGTTGGTTCATTCAATTATAATACAATTTCAAAAAACGATTATTTTAATAATTTTATAACAAATAAAGGTGATAATTTAATAAATTCTCAATATGTAAGAGATAATAGTATTTTTTTACCTTTATACGAAACATTATCTTTAGATGACGTTGACAAAATAAGTAAAGCTTTTGCATACGTAATTAATAATTATTGTAAAGATATAGAAATATTTGATGAAAGAGGATATGATGAAGAAATAAATTATTTCGATGGATTTTATCTAATGAGGAAAAAATAATGAATGAAATTTTATGGATATTAACACTTATTCTTTCATTTAGTTCAATAATTTTATGCTATAAATATTTAGGGAAAAACGGACTGTTTTTATGGATAATAGTTGCTACTATTGTTTCAAATATACAGACAGTTAAAACTGTTGAATTATTTGGCTTAGAGACAGCACTTGGAACTATATTATATGGTAGTACATTCTTGGCAACTGACATTCTTAATTATAAATATGGATTAAAAGAAAGTAGAAAAACTATTATCTATGGCTTTTTATCTATGACGATTATGACATTATTTATGGTTATTTGTTTATTATATAAACCTAGCCCAAATGATTTCGCTCAAGATAGTTTAATGACAATATTTTCATTTAATGTAAGAATTACTATTGGCAGTTTATTAGGATTTGTAATTAGTCAATTTATTGATACAGCTATTTTCCACAAACTACAAAATAAATATAATAAATTATGGTTAAGTAACAATGTTAGTACAATGATTTGTCAAGCAATTGATACTATTATCTTTACAATTGTTACATATATAGGAACTATGAATATAAATACGATTTTTGAAATAATGTTGTCGATGTATATATTCAAAATATTTATAGCAATTTGTGATACACCATTCATGTACATTGCTTCAAAAATAAAAAAGGTGAAAGAAAATTAAAATATATATAGATTTTGACGGAGTAATTCTAAATACATGGGATATTATTTATCAAAATTATACAACTCAATATTGCACAGAAGAAATAGATGAAGAAAATTTAAAGAAGTCAATGCTTGATCTTGGCTGGGATGTTATATTAAAAAATAGTGAAGAAATTAATAATAGCTTTAAAAAAATTCATTGTTTGATGAAAAACTATCAAATATTTATTCTAACTAAAGTAAATTCTGATGAAGAACAAAAGGCTAAAGAATTATTTTTAAAAAAGAAAAATATTTTTAATGTTATCTTTGTTCCATATAATTCTCTGAAATCTGATTTTGTAAAGCCGTTTGGCTCTATTCTAATAGATGATGTTATACATAATCTTGAAGAATGGGAACAAAATGGAGGAATTTCTATTCTATTTAATGAATACATGAAAAATGAAGATAGTTATGGTAATAAAAGTAATAAATTTATAATTATCGATGATTTATTAAAAATATGTGATATGATTAAAAATAGATAGGAGGACTTTTATGAATACGAAAATTGTTTTAACTGGAATTTTAAAATCTAACGATCAATTTTTAGTAGTTAAAAGAAGTGAAAATGATGATTTATACCCTGGAGCATGGGAATTCCCTGGAGGTCATCTAGAAAATGGTGAAACCTTAAAAGAAGGTTTAAAAAGAGAACTATTTGAAGAAATTGGTTTTAATTCAGAATTTGAACCAATTATTACACATTATTATGATGAAGTTAAAAATAAAAATGATGAATTGATTCATGATTTAGAAATTGATTTTATTATTAATGTTAATAAATCAGATGTTAATGTTATATTAAGTGATGAACATTGTGATTATAAGTGGGTAAATAAAGATTCTGAATTATTAGATGAGTACATTAAAGATAAATTATCAAACATATAATAAAATAAGTAAGTTAGAAATGTATAATTGTAAATGATGTGATACCAAAAAATCAGAAAAAATATTAATTCGAAAGTGATGCGTTAGCAGCACT
>CAKPDJ010000034.1 GCA_934148875.1 uncultured Bacilli bacterium | reverse complement strand
ATTTAAAGCTGATTCATCAACACTAACTTCACCATCTATAATTACCCCATCTGCAGGTATTTTATCACCCGTTTCAAGTCTAACAACATCACCTACTACCACTTCATCAATAGGTATCTCTATTAATTTACCACTTCTTTTAACCTTACACTTAATACGAGAAGATTCTTCCTGTAAACGTAAAAAAGCCTTTTCACTGCCATATTCTGAAATAGTAGAAATAAAACTAGCTATAAAAATAGCTATCATAATACCCAGTGTTTCAAACCAATCAAAATCTTTAAATAAAAAAATAGTTTTTATCGCCAGTGCTATCAGCAATATCTTAATTATAGGATCTCCCATAGTTTCTATAAACTGTCGTAAAAATGATTTCTTCTTTTTACTAGTTAATGAATTATTTCCATATTTTTTACGAGATTCTAATACTTCATCATTACTTAAACCATTTGTATTAATCATAACTAGTCCTCCTACTAAAATATATTTAGATATATTTATTTTAGAAGAAGAGATTTTGTCGAAAAAAAAGAGAATAAATTCTCTACAAAGTAATTAATAATTTATAAACAATCGTCGTTATTAAACACATAGTAATTCCACAAATAGTAGGTATAATCATTGAATAAATCATCCATTTAATACTGTTGGTTTCTTTTTTTATAGTAAGACAAGTAGTAGAACATGGAAAATGCATTAATGAAAATAAAATGGTGTTAATAGCAGTAAGTATTGTCCAGCCATTATCTATAAATAAGGTTTTAAGCTCTAATATACTACTATAATCAGTAATAGTACCAAGTGATAAATAAGACATAATCATAATTGGAATTAGTATTTCATTAGCTGGATATGCAAGAATAAAAGCTGTTATGATAACTCCATCTAGTCCAATTAACTTTCCAAATGGATCTAAGAAATTATTAATATGCATAAGTATACTAACTCCACTAATATTAATATTAGCAAGTAACCAAATTATAGTACCAGCCGGTATAGTAACAATTATCGCTCTACCCAAAACATGTAAAGTTTTATCAAAAATACTTCTAACTATTACCTTTAATATTTGAGGTTTACGATATGGAGGTAATTCTAAAGTAAATGATGAAGGCATACCCTTTAGTAATGTTTTAGACAATAGCCATGATATTAATAATGTCATTCCTACACCAAGAAGAATAAATAATGTAAGTATAACTACTTGGAAAAAAGACATAAATTTACCACTACCAACCATAAATATAGAAATAAGTAAAATAATAGTTGGAAATCTACCATTACATGGTACAAAATTATTAGTTAAAATAGCTAGTAATCTTTCTCTTTTAGAATCAATTATTCTAGTTCCAGTAACTCCAACTGCATTACATCCAAAACCCATCATCATACAAAGTGCCTGTTTTCCACACGCATTACATTTTTGAAATCCTTTATCCAAATTAAAAGCTATGCGTGGTAATACTCCTAAATCTTCTAATAATGTAAATAAAGGAAAAAATATAGCCATCGGTGGTAACATTACTGCAACTACCCAAGATAATGTTTTATAAATTCCACCAACTAATAAAACATTAAGCCAACTAGGTAAATGTAACCAATTATTTATAATAACAAAATAATTACTAAGACTAGAAAAAAAATCAAATAATATCTGCGACGGATAATTAGCTCCTGTTATTGTTAACCAAAAAATAAACATCAATAAAATAATCATAATAGGTATACCTGTTATTCTACTAGTTAATAATCTATCAATTCTTCTACTTCTCTTTTCATAATCACAGTTTCCATAACTAATAACTTCTTTATTAATCGCTTCTGCCTTATCCATAATTTGACTTACTATATCATCTTTTAAAAGTAAATTATCACTACCTATAATTTTACTAATAGTATCGTTTTCTTTTAATGAAAAGCCTAAATAATTATCTATTTCCTTATCTAAAAGAAAATCCCCCTCTAAAAGCCTAATAGCCAACCATCTACTAGATAAATTTTTAATATTTTGAGAAGCTAATTCTGTTTCTAATAGTTTTAACTTTTCCTCTATCTTTTTACTATAACGCACTTTAGTACCAATATGTTTAATATTATCAAAATTATCAATAGTATCAAGAAGTTTAGTAATACCTTTCTTCTTCCTAGCTTCTGTTCCAATTACTGGTAAACCTAATTTCTTTTCTAACTTTTGTAAATCAATACAAACTTTCTTTTTTCTAGCTTCATCCATCAAATTACAGCACACAATAACATTAGGCGTTATTTCAAGTATCTGTAATACTAAATTAAGATTTCTCTCTAAACATAAGCTATCACATACAACGATAACCATATCATAATTATCGAAACACAAAAAATTTCTTGTAACTTCTTCTTCATCTGAATGTGAAATTAAAGAATAAGTACCTGGTAAATCAACAAGCTCATAAGTATTATCTTTATAAACAAAATTTCCTACTGCCTGACTAACTGTTTTACCAGGCCAATTACCAGTATGTTGATGCATACCAGTTAAACTATTAAAAATAGTACTCTTACCTACATTAGGATTACCTGCTAACGCAATTCTCTTTTTCAATTTAACTCCTCCACTATAATATTTTTGCTATCATTTTTCCTAATAGCTATTAAACTATTTCTAATTTTATAAGCTATAGGATCATTGAAAGGACTAATTAAAGTGGCAGTAACTATAGTACCTGGAATTAAACCTATATCAAGAAGTCTTCTACGTATAGAACCAACATTATCTATTTTAATTACTTTAGCACTATTTCCTATTTTTAATTTATCTAATGAATATCTTTTTTTCATAATATCCTTCCTAACTCTATTTTAATATATGAGTTAAGAATAATTTTGATAAAAGAAAAAGCATCATATGATGTTTAGAAGCTGTTAACAAGGTTGATTTTTTAGATTGAATTTATTATTATTTATAAAAGCATAAAAAAAGAGATAACTTTAGCAGTAGATATCTCTTATTTTTATTCAAAACTTAATTACACATCAAATAACTTAGCTATTACTAATTACTATATTATTCACTTACTACAAAACCATTTTCATCAAATTTGTATCCACCTGTCATCTCAGTTGCTGGAGTAGCATCAAGTATTTCACTTTCAGCATTATCCTTATCACCAATCACAAAGCCATTACTATCAAATTGATATTGTGAATTGTTAGCATATGACATAGTTTCAGTTCCATCACTAATAACTACACCATTTTCATCGAACTTATAGCCATTTAAATTATTAACAGCTGAACTAGTTACATTAGAATCTTTTTCCTCTACAACTACTCCATTCTCATCAAACTTATATTTCCCATTATCACTATCAGTAGTAGAGTTATCAGTGTTGTTATCAACAGTTCCATCATTAATTACAAATCCATTTTCATCAAATTTATAGTCCTTAAAAATACTCATATCTTTATTTTCATCTGGTTGCTTATGTCCCTCAATATCTACTGGAGTTACAAATGGATTGTTTAGTTTTTCACCACCAGCACTAACTACAAAACCATTTTCGTCAAATTGAATATCTTTAAGTTCTTCACTAAAATTATCATTATCATTAGTAGTACCATCAAATATAACTATTCCATTCTCATCAAACTTGATATTATTAAAATAATTATCTTTTTTATCTGGACTTGCATTGTCAGAAACATCATTTTTAGTTTCCATAATTGTAGATAAAAATTGTTGATACTCAACACCTTTATAACCCATATAATCTACTTTCTCTATTTCTTCATGATTAAAATAACCATCCTGATTTTTTAAAATAATTCCCTCAGGATATGGATAAGCACTATAATCATATGTAGTTAATTTTCCAGTATAAACTACTGGAGAATAACCAACAATCATAAATTTTTTACTACTTCCCTTTTTAGTTACTACCGTACCTATTGGTAAATACTTTTCTTCCATCACATTAACCTCTTCCCTTTTTTAACATTAATTTATCTGTAATTCTTGTCTATCAATCATAATATTATTAATATTGTTTGCTTGATTAGTTAAATCTGTTAGCAATCTCTCGTATTCTTGATTACTACGATATAAATAGTCTTTTATATTAGATAAAGAATTGCATATTCCAGCAAGATCTGAACTTAAGTTATTTAAAAAATAAGCATATTGAAAATCGCCAGGAACCATCAATTGAGTACTCTTATTAATTGCTTCTTTCAAATAATTAATACCATCTGAAAGTGGATAAACAACTTTAGTATCAATATTACCATAATCAAATCTTATATTCATAAACAAGCTCCTTACATCATATTACGTTTTACTGTAGCATCAATTTGATCTGCATTAGCTATAAAATATTTTCCGTAACAAGCTAAACTATCACAAAAATCCATAGTATTTTGTTTTGAAGAAACTATTTTATATATGTACTTATCAGCTGAAGGCCCAGTCCATTCACCAGTTACTGTAGACATTTTTTCTATCCTTTTATAATATTCAAGCATTACTTCTCTTAAATTATCAACCAGTTGAAGTATCTGATTTCCATCATTTCTTAGTTTATTTGTATCACATTCAATATAGGCCATCAAATTACCTCCTTACTATATTATCTGCCTCTTCTTCTACTAGTATTTTGTCTACTAGCAGCAGCTCTTTCCTGTTCTTCTCTTTCTTGTTGTTCCCTCTCCTCACGTTCTTCACGCTCTCTACGTTCTCTTTCCTCGCGTTCCCTACGTTCTTGTTCTTCTCTACGAATTCTTTCTTCCTCGTTACGAATATCTGTTTCAATATCACTAATCTTATCATTGATAGCAGGGATTACATTCTGATTGATGTAATCCCGCTTACTCAATAAATTATTTTTATTATTATTTATCATATTTTGATCAGCAGATTGACCATTTATAGCATAAAAAACGCCAATATTAGAGCTTGGTTGCTCAAGAGATGAAATACTACTATTTAATGACCCTACAACATCACTAACCCTATCTCTTAAATTAATATATGAACTTTTTTTACTATATAAATCATCTAATAAAGCCATGTCTGCCTCCTAAAATATTATCTTTGTTCTTGATATCTTGAAAAATTACTTTGTACATCGCTAGCACTACTACCAATAGCACTCTTTAACTCAGCATCTCTAGCTTGGTATGCTTCTTGTACAGCTACTAATTTATCACTAAATGCCAATAAACTAGAAGTTACACATTTACAAGCTTCACAGATAGCAGATACATATTCTTGAATAGCTGTTGCATATTCACCTTTAAATGCTTGAGTAGTATCAGCATTAGTACGAACTTGGTTTAAATGTTCTTCTAATTGATTTATATAATCTCTAATTGCTGCACGCATAGTAGGTATTTCATTAACGTTCATACCAACAACTGCAGAACCATTCAAAACACCTTGTAATTGAGCCCTAGCTCCACCAACTAATGAATCAAAAATACTACTAGCCTTATCGACTGTTGATTTAATATTTTGTCCAAGGTCCCAACCAATTGATTGTGCTTCTTGTTTCCATGTTCCCATATTTTTTCCCTCCTAATCTAATGGTACAATATTTTTATCTTGCTCAGCCCAAGTTTCTTCGATTTGAGCAAATTGTGTATCTAAAGTTGTCTTTAATTGATCTAATGTTGATTGAATATTAGTAACTGCTTTTTGTAAGTTAGCAACGAAATTTAATTCTGCTTGTCCAATCCAACCTTTTTCTAAAGCACTTCTAATACCTTGAATATCAGCCAATTTTTCTTTTGTTTCAGTAATAGCTTTTGCATTTAAATCTGCAAGATAAGTTTGAGCACCTGTAGTACTATATCCAATTGTTACATCATTAATTCCAATCTCCCCGTTCATTTATATCACCTCCTTTAAATATCTATATTACTAATTCCCTTTAATGCAACTTGTTTTACATCGCTATTAATACCTTGATAACGATATTTTGCTTTTACCAAATCACTAGCACAATTTAACATATTTTGCTTTAATGTTGCAAAATTAAATGTTAATTCTTGGTAACGATTTCTAACACGATCAGAACTATCACATTTAAAATAGTTATTGCTTTTTAAAATTAGCTCATCTATATTATTAAGTATTTGATTGACTTTATCAGCATAATCATAAATATCTAGAATTAAGTTTCCTAACTTTTCCTCATTAATTCCACTCACATTATTCATAATATCACCTACTTTGTACGCTCATCAGAAATATTTCTTTTTTCTGATACAAATTGAATATTAGCAGTTGAATAAGTATCCAACCTTCCTTCGGCATCCATAATGTATTCTTGTTTATCAACAGTCAACCAATCCAAAGTAGCATTATATTTTTTAACACCATCAACATCTTGATATAAAGCATAATTATTAAACTTGGCTAAGATTTCTTCATAACTATAGCCACTATTTATAGATATTGCTTTGAAAAATTCATTTTGAATTTCTGAATAATTAGTTAAAAATTCTTCATAATACTCATAATTTTCTATTTTATTATAACTAAGATGACTATTAAGATCACTTTCAAAGACACTTATTAAGTAAAATAAATCTTGAAGAGATACTTTCTGATTAAGTGTTTTTTCCACTAAGTTTTTATAAAAATACTTTGTTAAAGTAGAACATATACTACTTCTTAAATCTTTCTTTAAAGCAGCTTTTTCATCTTCATTGATTTCTTTACCTAGAACATCAAAAAATTCCTCTGGCTCAACCTGAATAATTTGAATTGAATACATCATGTTGATAATCTCTATTTTTTCTTCTTCAGTTGTACAATTAAACATTCTAAAAATGGAATTCAAATCCTTAGTAAAACTATTTAATTCATTTTGAGAAACCTTTACATTATCATCTAAAATTGTAGCAATTGATAAACTTTCCAAATAATTTATCATGTATTGATAAACTAGCGGGTCAGTTTTCATAAGGTTAACTGTACATTTCTCGGCAGATGCTTCATAATACCAACTAAAATTTAATGGATTTATTTCATCATCATATTGTGGTGATATACCAATCATCTTAGTTGTTTCCCTAACACGATCAGGACAAGAAAGCTGAAATAAGTGACTAGCTTCATGAACTATCGTATTCTTATATACATCTACATTACCATTATCATTCATAATTCCCAAAATGTCAATCATTCCAGGCGAAGTTACTAAGCAATATTCATCATTCACAAAAGCATTAGAAGCAGATGAATTTTGAAAAATTTTAAGATTATTCAATATACATTTAACTTCATCAACATTAGCTTCTTTTTTGGAAGAAAAATCATTATATGCTTCTACTATATATTCACATATCTGCCTAATCTCATCGTTTTTTAATTCTTTATAAAAACAGAACCCAGCACTTTCCTTTTTTGCCTGCAAATAAGAAGAATTATTTTCTAATACTTTACTATATAAATTATCAACTGTTACATCATCCAAAACCTCATCATGTTGATTAGAAAAAGGTACAGATTGTTCATACCTTTGTAAAAAAGCATCTGGCTGATATAGACCACTATATGTATAATTAACATTCCAATTATTCAAATCTCTAACAAGATTATCCGCTATTTCATTTTCTTCAAAAACAAATTCATCATTTTCTGCAACATTAGTTACTTTTTTTGCCGCGTTTTGAAGCATTATTTCTTCTTGAAAATCATCAACTATTACATCTTCTACACTAGCTTCAACACTAGTATTTGTAGAAGATGAAGTGATAGTGGCATAATCATAATAATTATTATTACCACAACCAGTTAACAATAAGGTTGCACTCAACATTAATGCTGCTGGCACAACATGTTTAGGGTTCAAATTAAATTTTTTTAATTTAAATTGATCAACATTTACTCTTAAACCATCAACCATTTTTTCACCTTCTACAATAATACTAATCTTGCACCATTTCTAATAGTAGTATTTCTAATCAAATCATCTACTGCATATTTTTCACCAGTTCTACTATTATATAAACCCGTCTTCTTTGTTCCTTGATAAGTTCCTCCCGTAATTTCTGTTATAGCTTTATTCAACAAATTAATAATATTACCGACTCTTTTATTAATTGGAAGATAGATATCAAAAGACTTTTCAATATCAGGAATAACCAATTGTACTAAAACTTTATTTTTCATTTTCTTCCTCCATATCAACAACATGCTTAATAAATTTATAATTTCCATTATTTATAACCAAAGCCATATATGGATAAGAAAGATTTCTATCGTCAATACTTAAATTATTAACATTTAGAATCATTTGTCCACCTATACCAGAGCCTAACCAAATACCAGTATTATTATCAATATTATTTTGATACCAACTTTCTAATTGCAATTTCCTATAAGAAGTATAATGATCAGCAAATATAAAAATAGTATTTTCAGATTTTTCATTAAATATTCTATCAAATAACTGTTTAGCCGGTACAGATAGCTTATCTTTTAACGAACTTATTCCTATAAATATATATACATTTTTCAATCCATTTTGTTTAGATTGAACCATTTCATTATTAATCATAACTAATAATTGTTCAAAATTATTATTAAAACACTTAACATTAGGTATTGGTTGTTTCAATATTGAGATACAATCTATTACCTTTAAATTAACACCATTTATTCTACTAATAATCTCACTAAATGCTTTAATAAAACTAACATATTCTGATATATCATTAGCTAATAAAGGAACAAATTTAGTCTCTAAAAGATTAAATCCAACAACATCTTTAGTATTAATATCATAACCAACAGGAACATTTTCTAATGTAGAAATATTATCCAAAACAGCATCAACAGATACTATATTAGGAACTCTTTTTAATTTTTTAGTACGAGTTGTATAGGCCTTATTTAATTGTTCTGATACCGTTCTAACTACATTATTAATATTTTTTTGTTCATAAATATAAGCCGTTTGAAATTCAAATACTTCATCATCTCTTTGTATTAAACCTCTACCAAAATACTTAGCTGGAAATAATCCACGTGGTGCATTTAATACACTTCTATAATCTGATTCATTTGGCAACTGTAATGATATTTTAGTATTAAAGTTTTGAGCTGTTCTACTTCTAATACTATTAGTAGTTGCTGTAGTAACAATGAAATCTATTCCATATTTGCTACCATCTCTTAAAAATGGTTGAATTCCATCAACATATTTTGGATATGTTTCGCTAAAAGCTTCATAGTTATTTAAAATAATAACCATTAATGGTAACTTATTACCACTATTCTCAATATATGTAACATAACTTCCACCAAAATCAGAGAACAACTCTTTTCTATGTTCTAATTCCTCTTCAACTAAAGCAAATAAGTCAACAATTTTATCATTTTCATCAATAGTAATAACTTCACCAACATGTGGAAACTTATGAAACATTTTTAAAGTTTCAGCACCAAAATCAAGTACATAAATACTTACTTCATCTGGAGAATGTTCTAATGATATAGACCAAATAATAGTAGATAGTAAATTTTCTTTACCACTATTAGGCTGACCATATATTAATAGACCACCTTTTTTAGTTAAATCAACATTTAATAATCCTTGTTTTTGAGCATTAGGTTGATCAAACTCACCAATAACAGGAGTAACTAAATATGGAGTTGGATGATATTGATATTTCTTTTTCAAATTTTCAACAAATATTTCTTTTGGAATAGCATCTAACCATAATTTAGTAGTATGAATATCTTCCTTCTTACCTAAATCAGATATATACTTAACAATATTAGTTAATTGATCACCATTATCTTCAACAACTTCTTTCTTTACTTCATTATTAATAGATTTAGTTACATATCCAACATTATTAATAAAATTAATCGAATCATCCTCTTTTTTAATAATTACATCTGTTGGAACATATTTTTCACCAGCCCAACCAGACTGACCAATATCAAAATAATCATCATATCCGACTTGAAGATAAAATCTACCAACTTCTTTAATACTAGCAGCTTCAGGTCGTTTTAACATTTCCATACTATCTGATCTATCTTGTACCTTTAAACAAACTTTAAACTTTGAGTTACTCCAAATTTGATCATTAACAACACCAGTAGGTTTTTGTGTAGCGAGTATCAAATGCATTCCTAAACTACGACCAATACGAGCTGTCGAAATTAACTGTTGCATAAATTCAGGTTGCTGACTTTTAAGCTCAGCAAACTCATCACTAATAATAAATAAATGAGCCATAGGTTCTTTTACTAAACCTTCACGATATAATTTTTGATATTTATAAATATCGATAGTTCCAGTCCCTAATTGTTCCCTTACTTCATTAAATTTTTTCTGTCTTCTCTTTAATTCACTTTCAATTGATACCAAAGTTCTATTCATTTCACTGGTATCTAAGTTAGTAATTGTACCAATTAAATGTGGAAGTTTAACACCAGTTTCTTTATTTTCAAAAGCACCAGCTAGTCCACCACCTTTATAATCAATTAACACAAATTGAACTTCATAAGGATGATAATTAACAGCCATTGACAAAATATATGTTAATATAAATTCACTTTTTCCACTACCAGTAGAACCAGCAATCAATCCATGTGGTCCATGAAATTTTTCATGCAAATCCAAAATAAACTGTTCACCATTAGTATGTACACCAATTGGTGTAGCTAAATTTAGTACAGGATTATTATTTTTCCAACGATTCAAAATATTTAAATGATCGATTTTTGAAACATTATACATCTGTAAAAAAGATAAGCTATTAGGCAAAATATTATTTAGACTGTCAGAAGCAATAGGAATATTTGATAAAACCTCCCCTATTTTTCTCATATCTAATGTTTGATCAAATTCATTTTTGAATTTTTGATGGTTTTGGCTATTGATTTCAGTTCCTAAAACACTACCCTGTTTTTCAGCTATTTCAATAAACTTTTCACATTCTTTAGGTAAATCACGTAATTTATCTTCTATACATATTAATGAAAAACCAAAATTTTCTTTATCTTTAAATAAATTATCAATTAAATTTAAATTTTTAATCACTTTATAATTATCATTTATAATCAAATAATATGTACCAAATGCCTTATAAGGTACATTTTTTAATTCTGTTTTATCCTTATTAGAAGTAATTTGTTCTTTTCTTTTATTATATTCATCAGCTAAATAGTTAGAAACTTCATTAATATCATTAGAATTAGCTGCAAATAAACGTACTTGTTTGTCTAAACTCCAATTGTGTGGTAAATATTTTAAATAATCCCATCTATCAGCTCTATCTTCTGTAGTTAAAATGATAATTTTTAAATCATTAGCACTTTGTAAAGCAACCAATTGTAAAATCAAACTATCTACATATGCATTTTTATAACTACAATTAAAAAATAATCCTGTTATTTTATTTTCAACAAATGAATAAGTAATTGGTATATTATTTAAATATTTTGATGCTTCAACGGTCTGATAAACATTTTCAAAAAGATTATCTTCATCTAAACTAAAATGTTCTTGAGGAGCATCAATATTAATCTTAGATGGCATTCTACCAATACCAAGTCTAACCAATAAAAAATAATTATCAGTAACTTCTCTAGACCAAAAGTTGGCATTCTTGATTTTTTTATTTAAAATCATTTCTTTACAATCTAACACTGATGGACTAGTATCATTTAAAGCCTGTTCTTGACTTTTAATAATTGTTTCGATCTGTTCTACCTGTTTTTCTAGGTATTCTGTATACTTTCTTTGTCTTAATTTTTCCCTTTTCTTTGACTGCTTCTTTTGGTAATTACTAGATATTTTAGGTAATATCAAACTACCTATTACCATTGAAAGACACATAACGATAGATGGAAGAGAACTAGATAATGTTTTTGTACCACTAGTTAGTCCTTGAACTACGCTATATCCCATCATTAAAGAAGAAGCACCCATAGTAATACTAGATCCTATTGATAAAATTGCTGGCAAATCTTCTGTTTTTTCTTTTTGAGGTGGAGCATCAATTTTAATATTTTCTTCAACTAACAAATTCTTAAGTCTTGGTGTATGATAAAAATAATCTTCTTCCTTGTATAAATCAACATATGCATCTTCATCCTTAACTTCACTGTATACAGTATTATTATAATCTTCTGATTCTGCATATATTGCGAAACCTTGAACTTTTACTTTTTTATTTGGATTATTAATTTTAATAAAACTACCCATCCAAACAATCTTTAATCCCATAATAAAAATAATATCACCAAGTTTTAAAATTTCATCTTTGGTTATTAATACAGAATTCAAATATATAGAATGCGATTTTTCATTATGAACAATCCAATTACCATCACTTAAAGATAACTGCAAACATATATCATCAACATATTCTTCTAAATATTGAATATTACATGTATCATTTCTTCCTATAGTTAGAACATTTAAATCATTAAAACTTAATTTATATGTTTCAGTATCAATCAAAGGAGAAGCATAAAGTAATACTTCTTTATCATATCCTAATACTTTCAAATGATAAAAACTATAGGCAACTAATTTCTTCTGTGGAACAGTCATTTCGCCTTCTATAATATTAACACTACCATTACTTTTTAAAATCCACTCACCATTCTCAGCTTCAACAGTAATCACGTGTTCTACAGATTCATTATCTATTTTATATGGTATTAAAAGGGAATCCTCTATCTTTTCTGGAAGTTCAAAACAATTATATTTTGAACCAGCACCTAGCATAAATATTTTCACACAAACCACCCAACCATTTCAAAATGATATTCAGTATTAGTATAGAAACAATTAATAAAAATATTTATAATACTAAAAATCAAATTAATTAACTGTAATAAATAACTGTATACATGCTATATCCTACACTACTATATACTAACTATATTCTACACTCAATCAGATGTAGTGTCAATTATTAAAAAAGTAGTTTCACATAATGCTAACTACTTAAATGTATTAATAATCCTTAATAAACAATCAAACTTTTTCTTTAAATCATCATCATTAAATATTAATATTATTCTTTTTAAATAAATAGTATTTGATAAAGTTTCCATAATAGTTACTAAAATAATCATCATTAATTCATCTGTTACTCTATAATCCAAATCAGAAATATAAATAGTTGCAACTTCATCCAAGTTGTTTTCATACTTATACAAATTCAACATCAAATTTCTACTAATAATTTTCTCATCAATTGGTAAAATTTTATTATTAAAAACAAAATCCGAAATAACTATACTATTATCTGGTTTTTCCACAGTTTTTGTGGAAACATTCTTTTTTATAATTTTTTGTATATTTTTAAAACTACATCCCAATAAAGAAGTATAATGATACATTTGTGCTAATTTTATAAAAATATAATTCATAGGAATATAATCATTATCAAAATATAATCCATGGCTTAAACAATAAGGACACAAACACAAATTATTTTTATTTATTTTTTTAATTTTATCAACATAAAAAATATTCAAACAATGATAACATATAGCTATATTATTAGTATCTAGTTTTTCTCTATATGGTAGATTAGCTTTTAAATTTTTAATTTCATCTAACATTTCTTTTAAAGAATAATCACTACTAGGAAAACTATTATCAGGTGTTTCTAAAAGTTTTTCTATGATAACATTCAAATGATTATTTTTAATGTTTTTAGTAGTTACTATCTTATACAAAAGAATCAATAACTCTTCTTCTAACAAATCATCTATATTTTTATCTTTTAATGATTGGTACTGTTTTTCATAATTTTTAGGCATAGTTATAAAATAATGAACATCATAATATAATTCACTTATTTGAACAATTTTGAAGTTTTTATATTTTTCTAACCACCAGTATTTCATATCTACTCCTATTTATCATTCTTATTAAAACTCATTTCGGTATTACTATCATTAAAAACCAATATCAGTTTATCTTTAGACTTTTTATTAAGCTTTAAAGTAAAACCTTTTTCTATCATTGAAATTGTATTATCATAAATTGTACCATTATATTTAATATAATTATCAAAAGTATTAATACGATAGTAATAATATTCATCATCACCATATAAAATAGTATCATTACCAAAATCAAGACCATTATCGAGACTATATTTTCCATAATAATAATTATCATCAAAATTATCTTTATCAATATATATTGAATAGTTATTTTTATCAAAATATAGTAACTCATTAGAATCATTAATCCAATAGCCATCTAATTTATTAACATAGTACATCGAGAACAAAAGAATAAAAATTAAAATTTTTATTCGCCTTGGTCGTTACCTCCCAAGTTTCCTACTTCACAGATAGAGTACCCTCTATTCTCCATAGGCTTAAATTCCGATAGTCGCTACCGTACTTATTTTTTCGTTTTTCTATATTTTATTTTGTTTTTTTTTAGCTTTGATAATGTATTCTTAACCCTTCAAACATAATATTTATACTTTTTCTTTACGCATATCATATGCTTTTTTATAACCGTTTCCCTTACATTTACTTAAAAAGTAATTATATACAAATCTTGTACAACCAAATGTTTTATGAACTAATTCTTTTTGATTATCAGTTAAATACATTCTAAA
>CAKPDJ010000033.1 GCA_934148875.1 uncultured Bacilli bacterium | reverse complement strand
CTCTGATGTTTTGGCAACTAAATTTATAATTGGAGTACCCTTTGTTATAGTATGAGTTACACATATACTTCCTGATTCATAAATTTCATTTCCAGTACTTACTGCTTTGACACTATAATTACCTGCATTTACTGGAATATTAGATAGTTGGTTGCCACTACAATCAGTGGTTGAATAGTAAGTGTATGTAATGGAAGTATTGCTAGTTGATGTTGCCTTATTTGCTGTAATAGCACTTCCAGTATATGATGCATTCTTAGTCTCTAACAAAACCTCATCTATATACATTCTAATTATATTTATGTTATATATTTTAATGCTTCCGCTTTCACTAGTTACTATTATTGATATATTATTTTCACCTGGTTGCAATTCTTTAATACCTGTACCGCTTACTATTGATTTATTACTATTAGCTTCTGCGCTAATCGTTACTTTATCTAAAGTATTTGGAACAATACAGTTATATGATGTTGTACTACTATCAAATGATATAGTACATCCTGTTATACTTAAATTTTTTAGTGTGTTATCTATATCCATATTAATACTACTTACAGATAATGTTTTATATGAGGAATCACTACCATAATTTTTTCCATCTTTAATAAACTCGACTTTATATTTGAAATCAGAATTAATATCTGTTACTTCCAAATCAAATTCAAACGGATAGGTTTCGTCTGTAACTGAAGTATAGTTTTTTCCATCGGTACTATATCTTACAATCATTTTTTGTATACCATTATCAGCATCAATCGTTTGTGGCTTTTTATCGGTATAAATATAAGCATAATATGAGTCCTTTTTCAACTGAATTATAAATGCATTAACATCACAATTTTCCCCTTCAATGCATTCATTATCTGTTAAAATGTTAGTTCCCATGGCTGTTTGTTCATATCCTGCTGTTGTATCATAGGTGTAATTAACGTTATCAGATACATAATTTGGTTTTGATACATTGGCCTCTGTTATAACAGTTACCATACTTTTAGCTTTTATTGTAACTTGATGTTCACCATTATCATTTATACTAATTTGTTTTTTGGTATAAGTACCATCTTCATTTTGTTCATATAGATAAGCCTTCTTCGAAGAATTTATTAATAAACTAGTATTATAAGTTAGTGTTGTTGTTATGTCACTATCAGATTCATTCATATATATAAATGCCACTTTGTTATTTTTTCTTGCTGCGAACCAATCGATTTGTTGACTATTGGTTGTTACAAGTCCTTTTTTCAGCCATAGCCACATTTCATCTTCATCATAAACACTTCCAGATTGATATCCATAATGCCTAGTATTAAACCAGGTCTGAGCATTAGTTGATTTTGTATATGGGAAAGTCACGTTTTTATTAGACCAAGCATAAGCTTGTTGAAATAAATAATCTTGTAACACACTAATCATTACCGGTATATGATGATAGAAAATAAAGGTACCATCTACTCCTGTGGTAGGGTAGTTTGCCAATGATGAATAAGTGTGAAAATCGTTGACATAATAACCAGGATAATTTGCGTATCTTCCTATGATAGAATTACGAGCAAAAATTTGATATAAATCGTCATTTATATATGATGACAATCTCATTAATTCTCCTGCCCATGTTGATAAATATATATTGGCACTTTTTTGATGTTTAAATGTTGAAGCTTGTTCAACACCTAGTCCTACCCTCGAAGTTACCCAAGTTGGGAATGTTCCACCATCTTGTAAAGTAACTCCATCCTTAATACTATTGATACAAGTTCCATTATTACATGTTTCAGTAATTCCTAATCTATATCTACTTGAGCCATGATAATAAGTATGTTGATGTCCCATATTTAAAATATTGGCTTTTATTTCATTTACATTTAAATATAGTGTTGAATTGCCTAATGGTGGCATAGGTCCTGCCCACATTGTAGCGAGCATTCTTTTTGCTGCTGTATTTGCCGCATCTAAATATTTTTGTTCTCCTGTTGCTTCATACATTTCTAACATTGCATATACATTTGGATAATATTTTGCATTAACAAATGGCTGAGAGTTTATAAACTCAATATTGGCATTATTTATTCTTTTCTCTATGTATTTGTCTGCCTCAATTTTAGCCCTATTTAAAAAGCTTTTATTTCCTGTTACTTTATATTTCCATAGAAAATCAGTTGGGTCCCATATAGAATTAGATCCAGTGCCATCTAGGCTTTG
Organism: uncultured Bacilli bacterium; assembly: GCA_934148875.1. GTDB lineage: Bacteria > Bacillota_I > Bacilli_A > RF39 > UBA660 > Alloscybalousia. The sequence goes on along the minus strand of CAKPDJ010000033.1, from coordinate 12,623 downwards.
ACTTTTAGTTTCACCTGATACAATTGTTCCAAATATTGGCGTTCTTCCAAAAGTCATTAGATACGCACCAGCATAAGTTGAAGTTAGGTAATTACCTCTTCCGAAAGCAGCTCCTAATCCACTATAAGCCTTTAATCTACAACTGTTTTCTGTACACTTTGTCACTCCAGCATCCGGATCAATTTCATCATATGCAAATGATACATTTCTGGATAATATGTACTCAAGTGATGGAATTGTTCGATTATGATATAACGTTTCATTTTCTGATAATAAATACAGTTGTAAGTATGCTAGACCATCAAAATTTGAAACGACATTCTTACCTTCAATATTATAATTAGCTTTAGCATCTTTATCCCATCCTGAATAGAAATCATTTAGCAGTAAATCTTGAATATTAAAGATAGTATCGGTTACTGAGGCAAAGTAATTATTACGATAATCTGTAGTTTTAAGAATTCTTGTTAATATATCACTATAACTTTCATACCAGCTGTCATTGGATGGTGTAGAAATATTAGTAATTGGTCTATAGGAAATAGTGTATATTTCATTTTGATCTAAGTTACTATCACTACTTCCAATAATTGGAGCAAATATAGCAGGATTAACATTTGAGTTGCTGTCTGTTATCATAAGTCCATAATTTGATTGTTCATTTTCATTCATTACATTTACATTGTTATAAGATTTTATTTGATTATATACCCATCTATATTCTTGACTAGTGGGATCCACTACCAATCCATACGTTACATCTTTACCAGTAATTTTATTACCTGTATTAGTAGTCATTTGTGTTATTCCTGATGTTGAAAATGCTTCTGTCACCATTGTTGGTGAGGTGGGAAAATTTTTTTCTTGATAACGGAATGGTACTTGTATAAATTTAACTTCATCTTGTGTTTTGGCATTTTGAGAATAAAATATACCAAAACTATATTCTCCTTTTTGTTTTATGGTAAATTGTATATCGACCTTTGGCTCTTTGTCGTTAGCATTTAATTGCCAAGTTGCTTTCATACTAACATAGTCATTGTATCCTGTTATAATAATATTTCCTGATGCATCTAGAGTCATATTTGATGGAATTATCCATGATGGATAACCTGCTTTGTAGGGATCTGTAGTTTGATAATTATTACCATTATAATTATAGGTAAATTGTAATAATGATTCATAGTCCTCATAATCATCACTACTCAATTTTGTATTTTGATAGCTAACATCATTAGAACTATCAGTATATAGTGATAAATATCCTAAGCCATCACTATATTCTTTTACTGTTTGATAATTTCCATCTGATTTCATTCTTATTTCGTTTTGAATATAATTATAACCACTATCATTTTTTCTTTTTCTAAAAGTGATTTTAGTATACTCATTTTCTAAAACTAAATCATCTGTATTTGTTGAAGTACCGTCATTTTTTGCATAATCTGGAAAGGTTGTAGTAAAGTTAGGTGTTGTATAATCTATCGCCTTAGCCTGCCCATAAAAGATAATTACTGCAAATGTAACTAGTAATAATAATATATTAAACAATCTTTTTATATTTTTCTTAATACACATACGATACTACCTCTCTATTATTAGTAATATTATATCATGTCTATTATCATTTTGATAGTTAATATAGCATTACTTATTAAATATTTTTAAACAAATATCATTTTTATATACAATAGTAATGTTTATTCATTATAAAACCTCGCTTCTTGAACAAGAAACGAGGTATTTTTATAATTTATTTAATGTAATCTTTTTGAAATTCCAATCTCAATTTATCTGCTACTGTTACGATGAATTCTGAATTAGTTGGTTTTGCTTTGTCGATATCTACACTGTGACCAAATATTTCTTCCATTAAATCCCAGTCTCCACGATTCCAACTAACTTCAATAGCATGTCTGATAGCTCTTTCTACTCTTGATACTGTTGTATCAAATTTAGCAGCTATATCAGGATACAACTCTTTAGTTATACCACCTATAACTTCTGGTTTTTCATATAAGATTGAAATTCCTTCTCTTATATATTGATATCCTTTAATATGCGATGGGATACCCAATTCATGTAATATTTTAGTGATAGATATTTGTAGATTATTGTGATATATGTCAATAGAGGCATTATTATAATTTTTGATTTCACTACAATCTTCTATTCTTCTTTCTAGGTCTGATAACTCAAATGGTTTTAATATAAAGTAATTTACTCCTAGTTCTGATATTTTTCTAATCATATCTTGAGCATTATAGGATGTTAAAACAATTACCTTCTTATCAATATTTTCCTTTTTGAGTTCTTCAAGTACTGATAATCCATCCTTCTTAGGCATAATTAAATCTAATACAATAACGTCATAATCTTGTTGACGTTGTTTAGCTAATGTAATACCTGCTTCTCCATCATTTGCTTCTAATACTATATCAATACTAGCGTGATTATTAAAGTACTCCTTAATCATGCTTACTAACTCGATATTATCATCGATCATAAGTACTCTGATTTTTTCCATGTTTTCTCCTTTCGTACTCCACGCAAGTATAATTATATAATAATTTTCAACAAAATGATACAGCGAATATTGACAACATATGTAAATATTTGTCGAATTTTCTATTTATTTGCAAGATTTGATATAGCTATGTATGCAATTAGTAATAATACTCCAAACAGTATTATCCAAAAAAATGGTTTATCGTAATTTTCCATAACAAAATTGTAGAAATCACCAAACATTTTATTAATTCCATTCCAAATATCGTTAAAAATATTAGCTAACATTCAACCACCTCTATTATTTTTTTTAATTTATCAATTTCTAGGCTAGCACTTCCTATTAAGTAACCATCAATTTGAGAAATATCTTTTAAAGTGTTAATAGTTTTTTCATTAACACTTCCTCCATATAAAACAATTGGAACAATTCCTGTTGTTTTTTTAACTTTTTCTTTGATATAATTTATTGTTTTTAGTAATTTTTCTTTATCAGGAATACTTCCGCTGTTAATTGCCCAAATTGGTTCGTAAGCAATAATAATATTATCTTTTATGTCTTTTAATCCTTCTTCTATTTCTTTTCCTAATACTTTTTCTATTTCTTTTTGTTCTTGGTATTCTTCACCAATACATAAAATAGGAATTATATTATTAGATAATAATAGTTTTATTTTTTTATTAATTTCTAAGTTAGTTTCATGATATTTAATTCTGTTATCAGAATGACCTACAATAGTATATTTAACACTATTTTCTTTTAAGTAATTAATATCAAATTCGATATCTTGACTTCCTAAAATATAATTATCTCCATTAAAATAAGATAGTTGTTTGCTACTAGGACATATTATTAACTTAGTATTGATAGTATTTATTGTAGAAAGATTATTAAGGTATAACTCTAAATTGTCTTTTAGTATTCCTTCTTTATGATTACTTATTATCAACTTCATCTTTACTACCCTTTACTTTATCTACTAATTTACCAATTAGTCCTAAGCGTTGTTTTTTATTAGCAATAGCATATTTATATACATCTAAAACTGATTCAGCAAAATATTTAGAACTAAAGCGATCTGAATTTATTCTTGCTTGCTTAGATAATCTTTCTAATTCTTTATGGTCATTATATAATTCTATAATGATATTTTTGCATTCATCTTCTGTATTAAAAATTCTACCATTTAGTCCATCTACTACAGTATTTATAAAACTTTCATCATCAATACAGATTGGTGGAACACTAGAAGCCATTGCTTCAATTACTGTTAATCCTTGGGTTTCAGTTTTTGATGCTGTAATAAAAGCACTTGATAAATGATAATAATATGGTACTTTTTCCCAATCAACTTTGCCTGTCATGATAACATTATCTTGAATATTGTATTTCTTAACTATTTGTTTATATTCTTCAAAATCTGGTCCATCTCCTACTATCATTAATTTTAGTTTAGGACATTTTGGTATTATATCTCTAACTACATCTAGTAAGTAAACAACGTTTTTTTCTTGGGCTAATCTACCAATAAATAATAGTACAAAATCATCTTTTTTTATTTTTTCTTTTTTACGCAGTAAATCTAACTCTTTTTTATCAATCTGTTCAATATAAAATCTTTCTAGTTCTATTCCTGTTGGGATGATATGAATATTCCTATCAACTTGATATTTTTCCTTAAATAAATCGTATGTTTTTTTAGTTGGAACAATTAGTTCACTGGCTGTTTTATCACAATAGAAAAGTGTTAAATATTCAACTATTTTTTTACTAGATTTATTGAAATAACCTTTAGTTATGTAGTGAATATAATCTTCATACATAGTGTGATATGTATGAACTAATGGAATATCCAACTGATAAGCCATAAGTCTTGCAAATGTTCCAATAGCAAACTCAGTTTGTGAATGAATAATATCTAAATTCCAACTTTTAATTTTATTTACTGCTTTTAGTGGATATACTGCTGTTAATCTAGAATCATATATTCCTGTTGGAATACCAGGAACTTTTAGTACTTTTTCTTCTTCATCATATTCATAATGGAATGATTCTAAATTCGCAGTTACTACATAAACTTCGTGTCCTAACTTTTCTAGTCCTTTTTTTAGCATAACTTCACTTGTTACTAAGCCACTAATGTAAGGAGTATATGTTTCTGTAAATATACCTATTCGCATTTATCATCGCCTCTTTTTGTATTAATATTAAATAAAACACCACCAACTAACATTGGTAAATAATATGAAATAGTACGCCAAATTAGTAGTGAAGCTTTTAATAATGTTCCAGTAATGAAGTTACCAAAGAACCTTAGATAGCCATATTCAATTCCACCACTAGCACCTGGTATTGGAACAAATGATCCCATTATCAAAACATAGGCAGAAGCACATATAGTTTTTAATGGAGTAGCGTCAGTAGAAGTGCTAGCTAAAGCTAAAATAACAAAATATGGCATTACATAATTTAAAGTTAAATAAATCATATTATAGATGAATGTTCTAAAGCATAACATTTTATTTTTTTTGAGATATTCAGCCCCTTCATGAAAATCATCGACTTTTTCACGCCATTTTGCTAGAGTTTTTTCTTTATCTTTAACTAATTTTAATTTACTTAAAATTGATATACTTTTATTAACAATAAAATGATTGAATTTACTACTAAAACTTATAACTACTAGTCCTACCATAACTAAAGTATTAATTAGAAAACCAATTGTAACTAACTGTTTAAGTAGGTTAACTTCAGTGAATAATTTTAAAGAGTTATTAATTAGGATAGCTATAATTCCAAATATTACTAAGGCAGCTTGATATATTATGAAATTTTGAATAATTATATTAGTTGCCTTAGTCAATCTTATACCATCTTTTTTTAACATGTATATTTGCATAGGTTGCCCACCTGATGAAAAAGGTGTTATACCATTAAAAAATTTAGTAATTAATAACATTCTGTATGACTTTTTGAACGTATATTCATACTCGTATCCTTGAATTATTTCTTGATAAGCTTTTGCTTCAAAACCTATACCTACGAAGAAACACAATAGTGCAATTATAATCCAGCCATAGTTGGCACCACTTAATGTATTTACAATGTTACCAAAATCATCTTTTAATACACATACAAGTACAACGACTGTTATTATTAACAAAATAATACTATTCTTTTTTAAACTCTTCATGTTCACTCCTTATTATCAATTACTTCAAGGCCTGGTAATTTTTTTCCTTCTAAATATTCTAAAGTAGCACCACCACCAGTAGAAGCGTGACTAACCTTATCTTTATAACCAAGTTCACTACTAGCTGCAACGATATCGCCACCGCCCAAAATTGTATTAATATTATTATCGGTTAGATATTTAAGGATTGATTTTGTAGCAATTTGATAAGCTGGAATTTCATAATATCCTAGCGGTCCATTCCACACTACCGTTTTAGCATTCTTTAATATATTCTCAATTTCAGAAACTGTTTTTGCACCTAAATCTAAGCCTATATCATCATCTTTAATATCATTTATTAGTATTGTTTCACTCGGATAAGAAGAATCTATTTTTTTAGATACAACAATATCCGTTGGTAGAACTAATTTATCTGGATAGTTATCAATTATATCTTTACAAAATAATAAGTAATCATCTTCTACTAATGATTTACCAGTGTTTATATTCTTTGCTTTTAAAAATGTAAAAGCCATTGCTCCACCTATTATAACTTTATCGGCTTTAGTTATTAGATTTTTTATTACACCTAGTTTATCGGAAACTTTAGCTCCTCCTAGTATTACTATGTATGGTCTTGTAGGATTATCTAAAACTTTTAAAGCATTTAATTCTTCTTCTACAAGAAAGCCAATGCCACTAGGTAAAATACTAGCTATACCAACATTTGATGCATGACTTCTATGAATAGTACCAAAAGCATCATTTATAAAAACATCTCCTAAAGAAGCCCAATACGAAGCAAGTTCAGTATCGTTATTGCTCTCTTTTTTACCATCTAAATCTTCATAGCGAGTATTTTCTAATAAAACAACATCTTTATTTTGCATGTTAGAGATTATTCTATCTACTTCACTACCTTTTGTTTCATTAATAAAGGTTACTTTTTTACCTAATAGTTCACTTAATCTAGTAGCAACTACCCTTAGACTATTTTTTTCTTTATCATCAACTGTTTTAATTCTTCCTAAATGTGATAATAAAATAACCTTGGCATTATGGCTAATGGCATAATTAATTGTTTTTAAGCTTGATATTATTCGATTATCATCTATAATTTTACCATCTTTAATTGGTACATTAAAATCAACTCTTATTATTACTCTTTTACTATCTAATTCATAATCTTTTATTGTTTTTTTCATAATATCACCATTTTTCTATTTACATTATACCATACAATGTAATAAAAAAATAAAAAAGTGGGAACTAAATTATGATATAATATGTATTATAGGTGATTAAAATGGAAAATATAGAATTTGGAAGAGTATATCTTATAAAAGATGATGAAATTATCCCAAGAGTTTTACATACCAATGAGAAACAATTAAATGTAATGAATGCTAATAGAATTGCTAACTCAATAATTGCTGGTCCTACAGCACTAGAAGAAAATGGTACATCGAATTTTTTAGATGAATATAAGAAATTTTTGGACCAAGGTTATTCAGTAATAAGAGTAGCTGATACTTTTCAATTGAGATATGACGAAAACGGGCTTGTAAGTTATGATGTAGATGGTAAGGATATGTATATTATGATTTCCCAGAATATTAATATGGAAAGTTACGATATGATTAATAGTACAGTTAGATTATTAACTGATAGTTTTCATATAGAAAAGCAATATATCTATAACATTCATAACCATGATTCAATGAACGATTATGATTATCTTGATTATGGACAAACTAATCCCGATTATTCTATGTCAGAAAAATTAGATGTTTTATTAAGAGAAAAATTAAATAGATTAACTCAGGAAGAACAGAAAATGATGGATGAATATAGAGATTATGATTTGAAAGCGATTTTAACTAGTGATCATTTATCTGCTAAAATAAACAATGGAGACGCCGGTGTTGTTGTCATTACTCCTGATAAAACTTTTGAAAAAACAGTTACTAAGTTACAACATGGTGCTGATATAGATTGGTGTTTAGCACAAGAAAATCTAGCATATGAGGGTAGCATTTGGGATTTGGTTGAAAATAATAATACTATTATTATGCAACTATGTTATGGTGAAGCTATAATTTGGTTAAATTCATATGATAAAAGAACTGAGTATCAACAATCAGAATTAACAAGGATAATGACAGATATACAACAAATTATTGATAGTGGCTATGATTTAAATATTGAAGCTGCTATATGTCAGAATAGAGTAATTAATAAAATAGAAAATGAAGAAATACTTGGAGAAAATAATGATAATATAAAAAGAGCTTACTAGTGCTCTTTTTATATTAGTTTCATTAAATGTTTAGCAGTTCTAATCATTTGTGAAGTATAAGAATTTTCATTATCATACCAAGCAACAACTTGAACCATAGTCTTATTATTATCTAATGGTATTACTTTAGTTTGAGTTGCATCAAATATTGAACCATGTGTATCACCAATTATGTCAGTTGATACTACATCATCCTCAGTATATCCAAATGATTCGCTTGACTTTGATTTCATTAACTGATTAATTTCTTCTTTGGTAACCATTTTATCAACAACTGCATCCAAAATAGTTAAACTTCCATCTGGAACAGGTACTCTTTGAGCACTACCAACTAATTTACCATCAATTTCTGGTATAACTAGTCCAATTGCTTTAGCTGCTCCTGTTGAATTAGGAACAATATTAATTGCTGCAGCTCTGGCTCTTCTTAAATTACCTTTTCGATGTGGTCCATCTAATAACATTTGATCTCCAGTATATGCATGAATAGTTGTCATAATACCGGAATTAATTTTGGCATAATCATTTAAAAATTTTGCCATTGGTGCTAAACAGTTAGTTGTACATGAAGCTGCTGAAATAATATTATCATTTTGAGTTAATGTTTCTTCATTAACGCCATAAACAATAGTAGGAATATCCCCTGCTGGTGCTGATATAATTACTTTTTTTGCACCTGCATCGATATGAGCTTGAGATTTTTCAGCTGATGTAAAAAAACCTGTGCATTCTAATACTGCATCTACATTTAATTCTTTCCATGGAAGATTGATTGGATCTGGTTCCTTATAAATCTTTATCTCCTCATTATCAACAATTATTGAATTTTCTGTATGACTAATAGTATCTGCTAATTCGTATTTTTTTTGAGCAGAATCATATTTTAATAAATAAGCTAACATTTCTGGAGAAGTTAAATCATTGATTGCTACCACTTCAAATCCAGGTTTGTGAAACATTTGTCTAAATGCAAGCCTTCCAATTCTACCAAAACCATTAATTGCTACTTTCATATTTATATCATCCTTTCTATTTCATTATATAATTTTATCAATTCTTCTTCAATATATTCAGTGTTTAGTAGACATTAATTGTCAAAAAAAATTAAAACTATTAATTTCTATTCTTTTTTACCATTATATTTATTATTAATACAACTGTTTCAATGATAATTAATATTATGTTACATAAAATAGATTGAGGTGATACTATGAAAATATTAGTTAGAAGTGGAACTAATACCAAAAATACACCTAGTGACTCTAGGGATTCTTTTTTACTTGCTATTAATACTGATTACGTTGATGGAATTGAAGTTAATTTAAACCTTACAAAAGATGGAAATATTGTTGTTTATAATAATGATAGTATTATGGGACATCCTAAACACAAAATTTTAGATTTAACCTTAGATGATATTAATAAATATAATCTTGGTACTAAAGTTAAAAAGCATAGCATTGTTACATTGGAAGAATTATTGGAACTTTTTAAAACCACACCTAAATTATTAGTGTTAAATCTTGAAAATCATGGAATAAATAATGAAGTATTTATAAGCAAGATTGTCAATATTGTTAATAATTATCCAAATGATAATATTTATGTAAAAAGTCCGTGTAAAGAAATCATTCTTAATCTAAAAGATAAAATTAATAAAGCACATACTGGTGCTGTTATCCGTAATAATGAAGAATACTTTTGGGGATTGGATTTAGATTTTTATTCTATTTCTGTTCAAGATACTTCATTATTAGAATGTGATAATAATATTAAAAAACAAGTAAGTCAAAATCATTTGATTATGCTTGGAGATATTAGTAATTCAACAGATTATAATAAAATTAGGAATTACTTAGGAGATAATATTATGGATAATTCGTATATTATAACTTCTAATATAGTTAACTTGGCCGAAGATATTATTTAAAAAAGATATCCACAAAAATGTGGATATCTTTAAATTTACTTCATTTTTTCTACACTATAGAAATAATAATTACCATCTTCTAATTTAAAAGTATATTTGTAACTATCTAGTTCTTCTTTTATTTTGGTTAGATTATAACTATGGTTTGCATATGGAAATTTAATATTTTCATCATATAATTTCTTATTAGTTCCTGATGTTTTGGTAGTTAAATCAAAATCTTTGTACACAGTAAAGTCATCATCTAAACTATATATTGCTTGAGAATTATTTTCATTATCATATTTCGGATAACCAACTAACTCATATAAATATAGTTCGTCGGTTGTTTTTTCAGCTTTATAAAATTGTGTTATTATAGCAGTATGATATCCTGGAGTTCCTAACCCTCCATCACAGTTTCCATGAAATGTATAACTAGCATCCCCATTAGAAGTTATAGATGGACAGCTATCACTACTATAGTCAGATAATGGTGTTGCTTGACTACCAAATAATTTATGATAAACATTGTCTAATTCTGACTTAGAAAAATTTTTTTGCAATAAGTATCCATCAATTAAATCTTTGTTATGATCTACATAATAATAGTCTAATGTATTTCCAAGTATTATTTTTTTTAGTTTAGCGGAAAGATTAACAGCCAATTGACTATCTTTAGAATGATAATACAAATCTGCAGTATTTCTTCCTGAATCTACCGCATATTCCCCATAACCAAATATGCTTATTTCTGGAATAAATTTTTTAAGTACTTCTTTTACTGTATCGTTTTGTAAGTTAACTTCTTCTACTTGCACTATTGGATTATTGGTTGGAGTTGGAGTAGCATTATTTTTATCCTTTTCTTCTGTTTTATTTTGATTATTGTTTTCACTAATAAATTTATCATATACTATAAATCCTGATAAACCTATTACTAATATGCTTAATACTACTAAACATATTTTTAGACCTAAATTACTTCTTTTTTCATTATATTCTTTCATCACCTATTACTCCTTTTTTCTTATATACCTTTATTCTACCCCCCCCCCCAGTCAATTTTGTCAAGTGGGAGTTTATAAAAATTTACAATTTTTACCAATTAAAAAGCATATCAATAATTATATCAAATAGTTTCAAAAATATTAAATCCATGTTTGTTAATCATTCTTACTAAGTATCGTGTGTGATTGTTGATTTTTATATTGTGACACAATACTTTTAAACTCACCTTTTTCTTTTTATAATAAATATTTAGTTTATCTTAGTAACTTAATTTTTACATATAAAAACCTCATTTCTTATGTTCAAAAAATGAGGTTTATATCAAAACTATGGATAGCTTATAATCTATTTCATCTTTTCTACACTATAGAAATAATAATTACCATCTTCTAATTTAAAAGTATATTTGTAACTATCTAGTTCTTCTTTTATTTTAGTTAGATTATAACCATGGTTTGCATATTGAAATTTAATATTTTCATCATATAATTTCTTATTAGTTCCTGATGTTTTGGTAGTTAAATCAAAATCTTTGTATATAGTAAAGTCATCCTCAAAAGAATGTAGTGCTTCTAAATTACTCTCATTATCATACTTTGGATAACCAACCAATTGATACAAATATAATTCATTAGCTGTTTTTTCAGCTTTATAAAATTGTGTTATGATAGAATAATGGTAGCCAGGACCAAGAATATTACCACATCCGCTTTTTACTATTACTTTTCCATTTTCTTCTGTTAATGATGGACAGGTATTGCTAGTATATTTTATGCTGCTTGCACTTAAACCAAATAATTCATGATATAATTTATCTACTTCTGCTTTGGTAAATGTTTTTTCATATATTCCTGATGATGTCATATACTCATTATATATTTTTGAAGATAACATTTCCAATTTAATATTAGAATCTATATTATTAATTATTTGTTTATCATTTTTATGATAGAACAAGCCATCTTTACTACGCCCTTCAGCCACTCTATATGCCCCATATGTTTCAGACTCATTATCATAAATGTTCATTATATAATTTATTAATAGTGATATTTGTTCATCATTTAAATTAACTGCTTCTGTTTTTGATGTTTCAGATGGTTTATTGGTTGGAGTTGGAGTAGCATTATTTTTATCCTTTTCTTCTGTTTTATTTGGGTTATTGTTTTCACTAATAAATTTATCATATACTATAAATCCTGATAAACCTATTACTAATATGCTTAATACTACTAAACATATTTTTAGACCTAAATTACTTCTTTTTTCATTATATTCTTTCATCACCTATTACTCCTTTTTTCTTATATACCTTTATTCTACCCCCCCCCCCAGTCAATTTTGTCAAGTGGGAGTTTATAAAAATTTACAATTTTTACCAATTAAAAAGCATATCAATAATTATATCAAATAGTTTCAAAAATATTAAATCCATGTTTGTTAATCATTCTTACTAAGTATCGTGTGTGATTGTTGATTTTTATATTGTGACACAATACTTTTAAACTCACCTTTTTCTTTTTATAATAAATATTTAGTTTATCTTAGTAACTTAATTTTTACATATAAAAACCTCATTTCTTATGTTCAAAAAATGAGGTTTATATCAAAACTATGGATAGCTTATAATCTATTTCATCTTTTCTACACTATAGAAATAATAATTACCATCTTCTAATTTAAAAGTATATTTGTAACTATCTAGTTCTTCTTTTATTTT
>CAKPDJ010000032.1 GCA_934148875.1 uncultured Bacilli bacterium | reverse complement strand
GATGATACAAAGGGAATTTGGATTAAGTACAATAAAGGTAGCGAACCAGATGAATTAGTAAATAGTCTTAAAGGAAAAGGAACAAGCTGGTGTACTGCTGGAAAAGAAACAGCTAGACAACAACTAGAATTAGGAGATTTTTACGTATATTATACAAAGGACTCAAACAATGAATATAAACAACCCCGAATCGCAATCAGAATGGAAGGAAATCAAATAGGTGAAATAAGAGGTATAAATGAAAATCAACATCTAGAATCAGAAATGGAAGAAGTACTAGAAGAAAAACTAAAAGAGTTTCCAGATAGAGATAAGTATAAGAAAAAAGTTAATGATATGAAAAAATTAACTGATATTTATAATGAATATAAGAACAGAGAATTAACTAATGAAGAATTAAGATTTTTATATGAAGTAGATAAAAAAATAGAAGGTTTTGGTTATGAAGAAGATCCTAGAATAGAAGAAATATTAAAAGAAAGAAATAAAAAAGAAGATTTAGCTAAAGTATTTAATTGTAGTCCTGATCAAATATCAGGCAATCCTGATGATGTTTTAGCCGGAAAAGAAATTATTTATTTCTACGATGACCTAGATTTAAGGAATTTAACAGATGCTAAAGGATTAAAACTACCACGACATGTAAAAGGTGATCTAACTCTAGTTAATTTAATCAGTATTGAAGACTTAGTATTACCAGAAGCAATAAATGGTAATTTAAATTTAAATGGTTTAACCAGAGCCAAAGGTTTAAGATTACCGGAAATAATAGGTGATTCATTATTCTTAAACAATTTAACAAGTGCTCAAAATATAGTTTTTCCAAAAGAAATAGGAGGTTGTTTACATCTAGAAAAATTAACTTATGCCGAAAATTTAACATTTCCAGAAACAATAGATTGTGATTTAGATTTAAGTAATTTAACGAGTGCTAAAAATTTAATATTACCACAAGATGTTGAAGGTCTTTTAGATTTAAGTAATTTAACATATGCTAAAGATCTAGTGCTACCAAAAACGATGAATGGCTCTTTAGACTTAAGAGAATTAACAAAGATAGAAAATTTAAAATTACCACAATATGTAAAATATAGTTTACTTTTAAACAGTTTACCGAGTGCCGAAGGCTTAATATTACCAGAAACAATAGGTGTAAATTTAAATTTAAACGGTTTAACCAGTGCTAAAGGCTTAGTTTTACCAGAAAATATAGGAGAATCTTTATATCTAGGTAATTTAACAAGTGCCATAGGTTTAGTACTACCGAAAACAATAGGAGGAGGCGCTTTAGATTTAGGTGGATTAATAAGTGCTAAAGGTTTAATATTACCAAAAAGTATAAGGGATTACTTAAATTTAGAAAATTTAACAGATATCGAGGGCTTAATATTACCAGAAACAATAGGTGGAAATTTATGTTTAAACAGTTTATCGAGTGCCAAAGACTTAACACTACCACAAAGCGTAGGAGGCTATTTACGTCTAGATAGTTTAACAAGTGCTGAAAACTTAACATTCCCAGAAATAATAAATCATGATTTAGATTTAAGTAATTTAACAGATGCCAAAGAATTAAAATTACCACAATATATAAAAGGCTCTCTAAATTTAAGTAATTTAACATATGTTAAAGATCTAGTGTTACCAAAAACGATAAAAGGCTCTTTAAACTTAAGAAAATTAGCAAAAATAGAAAATTTAAAATTACCACAAAGCGTAGGAGGTCATTTACTTCTAGATAGTTTACCGAGTGCCGAAGGCTTAAAACTGCCACAAAGCATAGGTGGTAATTTAGATTTATGGAATTTAAGAGATGCTAAAAATATAATATTTCCAGAAACAATAGGAAAAAATCTATATTTCTGTATGTTAAAAAATGCCGAAGGCTTAATAGTACCTCAAAATTTTAGCTATGAATATCTAAGATCAAATTACATCACTATGGATGATTTAAAGAAGGTATCAGAAAATAGTGATATAAAGAGTAAATAAATAAGAAAGTAAAGAAGGTGTATGTATGAAAAATGAATATATAGGTGAATCGTTTTTAAATAGACTATATAAAGATTTATATAATTCTGATGAAGTAATACATACTGCCATAAATAGTGATACAAAAGAGGAAAGAAACACCTATTTATTTGCATATATTGTTTGCGTTATTAACAGGATTAAGAAAACAAGAAATAAATGGATTAAAATATAAAGATATTGATTTTGTAAATAGAAAAATATACTTAACAAGACAATTAGGGGTTGATCCTAACAAACAAAAAGATGAATGTGCAAAAAAGACATATACCAAACAAGAAATAAAGTTAAAATCATATAGTAGTGAGAGAATAATTGATATTCCAGATATGCTTTTTGAAGCAATATTGGAAGAAAGGAAAAAATACAATAAAAATAGAAGTAGAAGAATAAATGATAAACATAATCCTTTTTTAGATTTAGGATATATATGTTGTTCAACTTATGGACATCCTAGAAGTAAAGGATTTCATAATAGATATTATAATAAATTAAAAAAAGATAATAATTTACCAGATATTTCATTTCATGATTTAAGACACACCTATACTACATTGCTTTTAATGAATAATTTTGATTTAAAAGCAGTATCACAATTACTAGGACATGCAAGCACAATAATTACAGCAAATGTTTATTTTGATAAAAATAAAATAGTAGTAGATTGTGAAAATGAATTAAACGATTATATTGAACGAGTAAAACCACAGGAAGAAAAAGAAGGCAAAATAATAGATGTAACGGACACGAATTTAGAAATAGAGTGTTATATCAATTAAATAAAAAAATGACCATAATAATAGAAAAGGGAGTTAAGATGACTTCCTTGTTTTATTGTAAAATAAGTGTTAAAATAAGTTACTAGAAAACATTTAGTTTTACTTAGTTTTATTTAGTGTTATTTAGTAAATTTGTGGCCGACATGTGTGTCCACCAAAAAAAGACCTATCAGTTAAGTGCTAGGCCACGAATTTTTGTTGATTGGACACGAATTTATTGGTTGATATGAGTCATAATAAGGAGGTCATTATGTTTAAATTAGAGTCAAAATATAAACCAAGTGGAGACCAACCACAGGCAATTAAGGAATTAGTAGAAGGAATTAAAGAAGGAAAAAGAGACCAAGTTTTACTAGGTGCCACTGGAACAGGAAAAACTTTTACGATTGCAAATGTTATTAAAGAAGTCAATAAACCAACCCTAGTTTTAGCTCACAATAAGACACTTGCAGGACAACTTTATTCAGAGCTTAAAGAGTTGTTTCCAAATAATCACGTATGTTACTTTGTTTCTTAGTATAGTAACCCCTCGAAAACCCTTTTATTTCAAGACTTTTAGTGTTATTTAGTCCCTCGAAAATACCAAAAAAAGACTAAATAAAACTAAATAATAAAATGTAAATTTGTGGCTGAAATTCGTATCCATTCGTGTCCACCATAAATATATATCTAAACTGATTTATTTAATCAGTTTTTTTGTGTTTACTTTGCCGCGTAGAGATAGCGTGGCAGATTAGAAAGGAGGAAAGTAAATGAATAATTGCAAGGTAATAGCTGTTACCAATCAAAAGGGTGGAGTTGGAAAAACAACAACTACATTAAGTTTAGGTGTTGCTTTATCAAAACTTGGTAAAAAAGTTTTATTAGTAGATGCTGATCCACAAGGTGATCTAACAACTTATATGGGATGGTATAATCAATATGATATTCCAGTTACAATTTCTGAATTAATGGAATATGAAATAAATGATAAATCAATAAATTCTAAAGATGCTATATTACATCATAAAGAAAATATTGATTTAATTCCATCTAACCTAGATTTTTCTACAATGGAAATGAAATTGATAAATGCAATGAGTAGAGAACATACTATGAGAAGATGTTTAGCAGACTTAAAAAAGAGTTATGACTATATTATAATTGATTGTATGCCATCACTTGGTATGATTACAGTAAATGCTTTAGCTAGTGCAGATAGAGTAATAATACCTGTTCAAGCACATTATCTAGCATTAAAAGGGATGGGAAATTTATTATCTACTATCTCAAGTGTAAGAAAACACTTAAATCCTGATTTGCAAGTTGGTGGAGTTCTTTTAACTTTAGTAGATAATAGAACTAATTTAGCAAAGGAAATAAAAGAAGAATTAGTTGCAAACTATGGTAATTTAGTTAAAATATTTAATACTCAAATACCTATTGCAATAAAAGCAGCAGAATCAGCTTCACAGGGTAAAAGTATATTCAGCTATGATAAAAATAGTAAAGTTGCAGAAGCATATTCTTCATTTGCTAAAGAGTTAATAAAAGATGAAAGAAATAAAACAAAAGATGCATCTTCCAGAGATGACAGTAGATGATTTCTTTACTACACAAGAAGAAAGGGATTTAAAAAGTAAAGAACACATTGAAATGATTAATATTAATGATATATCAGATTTTCCTAATCATCCTTTTAAAGTTACAGTAAATGAAGATATGTTAAATATGAGTAAGAGTATTGAAAAATATGGAGTGCTAGTACCGGTTTTAGTTAGACCAAAGGGAAATGGTAAATATGAAATGATTTCAGGACATAGAAGAAAGAAAGCGTCAGAACTAGCAAATAAAGAAACAATACCGTGTATTATTAGAGAACTTACAGATGATGAAGCAACAATTTTTATGGTTGATAGTAATATGCAAAGAGAACTTATACTCCCAAGTGAAAGAGCATTTTCCTATAAACTTAAAATGGATGCTTTAAATCATCAAGGAAAGAGAAATGATTTAACTTTGTGCCAAGATGGCAGGAAGTTGTCTACTGCTGAAATAATTGGTAAGAAACTCGGTGATAGTGAAAGACAAGTTTTTAGATTTATAAGATTAACTAATTTAATACCTGAATTGTTAAAAATGGTAGATAATGATAAACAAAACATATCACCAAGTATTGCCTTAAGTCCAGCTGTAGAATTATCATTTCTAACAATTAGTGAGCAAAAACTATTATTAGAATGTATGGAATCTTTAGATTGTACTCCATCAGTATCTCAAGCAATTAAATTAAGAAAATTAAGTGAAAAAGGAAATTTAAACTTAGAAAGAATTGAAAGCTTGATGGGGCAAGAAAAACCAAATCAAATAGAAAAATATAAATTTAGTGCTGTTAAACTACGAAAAATACTACCAAAAAATTTAAACAATGAACAAATCGAAGATTATGTTGTTAAAGCAATAGAATTTTATAACAAATATCAACGCAAAAAAATTCAAGAAAGATAAGGGATGGGAGTATTAGTTCCTAAAAAAATCCCTCTTTACAAAACTCCCTAATATATACTAACTATAAATACTAACTGAAATAATATATTATGTAGTATAATAATTATAGAAGTATTATAAACTTGCAATTTAGAAAAATGTATGTTAGAGTCTTGGCAAAGAAGGGAGAGATCTTTTATGAAGAAAATTTTATGTAGTTTAGTAGCAGTATTATGTCTTTATTCTATAATTCAACTTGGTAGAGCATTTAGTAGTGATATACCGAATTTTGATGAGGAGAATAAAGTTGTTTCAGAAGAAACAGAAAATAAAGAATCAGAAGTTATTTCTGAGATAGAAGAAGATTCAGAAAAAGTAGATACTGAATCAACAGAAGAAAAACAAGAAGAAAATAATAATCAAAGTAATTCCAAAGAACCAGAAATAATTAACAATACAAATGATAATTCCAAAAATGAAAAAATTATTAAGGAAGAACCACAAACACCAACTGAGCAACCAAAAGTTCCAGATAACGTTCCATCAGTAGAAAAAGAAACTCCAAAAGAGATTCCAGTAGTAGAACAGCCAAAGACAGCGTGGGAAGAATTAGGAATAAGTGAGGAGGAATATTATCGTTCACCGGTATGGAAATGGCAAGAAGTTATGTTTGGAATTTATCTTTCAGGTGATAATTATTGTTCAAATGCAACAGAGTGTCGTGAAAAATGTATAGCTTATGGTGATGCGTATATTTCTGAGCATACAGGAACTTATCGTTGTACAACAGTTAATTCCTATTCAGGTGATTATTTAGGAGAAGATTTTGATTATAAATTATTACAACCTTAATGGTTGTTTTTTTTATGAAATTAAGGAGGAACAAAATGTCAAAAAGATTAATACTATTTATAGCATTTTTAATTACAAGTTTTGTTAGTATAGTTAATATTACTCCTGTTAATGCTGAAGAATATACAGGACAAGCCATTTGGCCTAGTGAATTTATTTCAAATGTTTACATAAAAAAAGTAAAACCAGATGGTAGTGGTAAATATCAACAAGGAAGATTTATGAGAAGAAGTGAAGACAATGCTTTTGTCTATTGCTTACAACCATTTGCCGATATAGATAACAATTTGCCATACTATAACATAGCAAGAAGTGATTATGCAGTATATTTGAATATGACAGAAGAACAATGGGATAAAATATCTTTAATTGCTTATTATGGTTATGGGTATGGAAATCATCAAGAACATAAGTGGTATGCAATAACACAAGTAATGATCTGGAGAGTAGCTGATCCAACAACTGACTTTTATTTCACTAATACCTTAAATGGAACAAGAAATGATAGTTTGTTTGCAAGTGAAATAGAAGAAATACAAAATTTGGTTAATAATCATTACAGAATTCCTAAATTCAGTAGTCAAAAAATTAGTATTCCACTAGGACAATCAATAACTATAAATGATTCAAATAACATTTTAAATGAATTTACAATATCACAAACATCAAATGTAAGTGCTAGTGTAAATGGAAATAATTTAACTATCACAGCTACAGGAATTGGGAACGGATATATACAACTAAAAAAACAAGATTCAATATATACAACACCACCAATAGCATATTTTAGCAATCACTCACAAAATGTAATGAGAGTAGGTTCTTTTGATCCTATTGTAGTTGATTTAAAATTAGAAGTTATGGGTGGAAAAGTTGAAATTCAAAAAGTGGATTCAAAAACTCTATTAAATAAAGCTCAAGGAAACGCTACATTAAAAGGAGCTGTTTATGGTGTTTTTAAAATGGATGGTACTAAAATTGCAGAATTAATAACTGATTCAAACGGTTACGCAAAAAGTGATTATTTATCTAGCGTTGGAAAATTATATATTCAAGAGTTAAAAGCTAGTGAAGGATATAAATTAGATCCAAATAAATATGAAGTTGAAATTAGTGAAAATAACTTAGAACCATCTATCCAAGTTAAAGAAGAAATAATTGAAGGAAAAATCAAAATATCAAAATATGATAGTGAAACTAACTCTTGTAAAGCACAAGGTGAAGCTTCATTAATAGGTGCAAAATACCAAGTAATTAATTCAAATGGTGAAGTTGTAGATACATTAACAATAGAAGAAGATTGTACAGCAGTATCTAAGAACCTACCTTACGGAAACTATAAAATTGTTGAAACTGATAGTTCTAAAGGTTATTTAATTGATAATAATTCTTACAATGTATTTGTAAATTCAGAAACAACTTTTAATGTAATCTCAAAAGAGGATGTTATAAAAGGAAAAATTAAAATATCAAAATATGATAGTGAAACTAATTCTTGTAAAGCTCAAGGTGGTGCAACATTAAAAGGAGCAATATATGAAATATTTGATATAAGAGGTAATTTAGTAGATACATTAACTATTGGAGAAGATTGCACAGCAGTATCTAAGAACCTACCTTACGGAAATTATAAAATAAAAGAAAAATATTCATCAAAAGGATATTTATTAGATGTCAATATTTATAATGCAAATATAACTGAAAATAAAATAATAGATATTGTTTCAAAAGAAGATGTTATTAAAAATCGTATAAGTATCTTAAAACAATATGATTATGTAGATGGTACAACTCAATTTTTAAATGCTGAAGCAAATGTAATTTTTGAAATTTATGCTGAGGATGGTTCTAAATATGCTAGCATTACAACAGATAAAAACGGATACGCAAGTTTGGAAATCCCTTATGGCACTTGGAAATTTCATCAAGTTAATACCACAAGTGGTTATGAAAAAATTTATGATTTCTATATAACTGTAGATGAAAATAGTGAAAAAGAACACTATTACAATATTTTAAATAATGCTTTAAGTGCGTATTTGCAAATTTTAAAATTAGATACAGAAACGGGTAATAAAATAGAGTTATCAGATACCACTTTTAAAATTTTAAATCTTGATACTAACCAATATGTTTCACAATTCGTTGGTGGTAAAGTAATTAGTGAATTCAAAACTGATGAAAATGGAATTGTTATAACACCGTTAAAATTATCAAGTGGTAATTATAAAATAATTGAAATAAGAAGTCCAAAAGGATATTTGATCAATAAAGAAGGATTAACATTTACTATTGGAAATGATACTCATTTTAATTATACAACTTATGGTTCATTTGTAACTGTAGAATACAAAAACAGTCCTATAAAGGGGCAAATTGAAATAATCAAAAAAGGTGAATCTTTTGTAATAGATAAGGGAACATACACATACAAAGATATTTTGTTAGATGGAATAATATATAATATATATGCAGCAGAAGATATTAAATCATCTGATGGAAAATATATTTATTATAATAAAAATGACCTTGTTGATACTATTACAACAGATCAAAACGGATATGGTATAAGTAAAAAGTTTCCACTTGGAAAATATTATTTAATAGAAGTTAAAACGAAAGATAATTATGTTTTAGATTCAAATAAATATTATTTTGAATTAACTGAAAAAAATAATACAACACCAATAGTATTTGAATTATTTGAAGGTTTTAATTATTTGAAAAAAGGTAATGTAGAATTTACAAAAACAGATTTAGTGTCAGATGAAGGACTACCAAATACATTAATAGAAATCTATAATGATAAAGATGAACTAATATTTACAGGCAGAACAGATGAAAACGGAAAAATTATTATTAAAAATATTCCACTTGGAAAATATTATATTCTTGAAAAAGAAGCACCAGAAGGGTATTTAATAAATCCAGATAAGATGTATTTTGAAATAACTGAAGATGGGCAAGTAGTAAAAGCTAATATGAAAGACAAAATAATAACTGGATCATTAGAATTTACAAAAACAGATTTAGTATCAGATGTAGGACTACCAAATACATTAATAGAAATCTATAATGATAAGGATGAATTAGTATTTACAGGTAGAACAGATGAAAATGGAAAAATTATTATTCCAGAATTAAAATATGGAAAATATTATATTCTTGAAAAAGAAGCACCAGAGGGATATTTGTTAAATCCAGATAAGATATATTTTGAAATAACTGAAGATGGGCAAGTAGTAAAAGCTAATATGAAAGACAAAATAATAACAGGATCATTAGAATTTATAAAAACAGATTTAGTGTCAGATGAAGGACTACCAAATACATTAATAGAAATTTATAATGATAAGGATGAATTAGTATTTACAGGTAGAACTGATGAAAATGGAAAAATTATTATTCCAGAATTAAAATATGGAAAATATTATATTCTTGAAAAAGAAGCACCAGAAGGGTATTTAATAAATCCAGATAAAATGTATTTTGAAATAACTGAAGATGGAAAAATAGTAAAAGCCAATATGAAAGATGAAAAAGAAATTGAAGTTCCAAATACACTACAAAACGAAAACTATTTTGTTGAAATAGGATGTGCTATTTTATGTGTACTAGGAATAGGAGTAGTTATATATGCAAATAAGAAAAGTAAAAAATAGAAAAAGCTTATTAACATTAATAGGAATTTTTTTTATAGTTATAAGTTTTGCAATAGTTTTTAATAAGTATTTTAGCAATTATAAAGTAAAAAAGATTGAGGAAGAAAAAATTGAAAAATTTTTAGAGGAAACAGTATATGAGGAAGTAAGTCAAGAAGAAATTATAGATGAACCTGTCATAGAAGAAGAAAAACAACCTGAAAAAATTAATTATATAGCAGTTCTTGAAATACCAAAAATGAACTTAAAAAGAGGTTTAGTTGATAGAAATAGTTGGAGAAATAATGTTAATTATAATATTCAAATATTAAACAGTTCTGATATGCCAGAAGTTGAAAATGGTAATTTCATTTTAGCATCTCACTCTGGAAATAGTGCAGTTTCTTATTTTACTAACTTAAAATATATGGATAAACAGGATCTTGTTTATCTTTTTTATAATGGACAGAAATTAACTTATAAAGTTGTAGATATGTATGACATTGAAAAAACAGGTAAAGCAAAAATAGTAAGAAACAAAGATAAGAATACTCTTACATTAATTTCTTGTCGTAATGGAACTAACTATCAAATAGTAGTTATTTGTGAATTGATAGAGAAGGAGGTGATGTGATGGAAAAAAACAATTTATCTAATATTGTAAAAGTATTAGAGAAAATTTTTGATATTGGATTTTGTGATGAAAAGGCAATATTAAAAATGCAATTAACAGATATTTCTAAAATAAAAAATGGATTAAGTTCACAAGAAATATCAATTTTAATTGGTTTACAAGAAGCAATTAAAAATAAAGAATTAATACCATTTTTAAGTGGTAAAAAAATGACAAAAACTAATGATGAAATTAAAAAAGAAAGGTAAGTGATATTATGTTGAATCAGATAGTTTTAGTAGGAAGAATAACAAAAGATTTAGAAGTGTTAAAAGGAGAAAATGACAAAAAATATGCAAGAATAACTTTAGCAATTCCAAGAAGTTATAAAAATTCAGAAGGTGTTTATGATACTGATTTTGTAGATTGTATCATTTTTGATCATATTGCTGAAAATGTAGCCCATTATTGCAAAAAAGGTGATATAGTTGGCGTTAAAGGTAGAGTAGCTACTGATATTAATGATGATAAGAAGAAAACAACATCAATAATTGCAGAAAAAGTAACATTTCTATCATCAAGATCACAAAATCAAAAAGAAAATAATGAACAAGAAAGGTAAGTGGTATTATGTTGAATCAAATGGTTTTAATAGGAAAAATATCAAAATTAATTGAAGAAAAAGATGAAAATAATAAACCAATAATTAATAAATTTATTGTTGAAAATTGGAATATTGATGCAGAAAATGATTCAGACAGAAATTTTATTGAAATAAATACACTTAAAAGTTTACCAACCAATTCAATAAATCTTTTTAAAGTTGGAGAACTAGTTGGTATTAAGGGTAGAGTAGTAGGTGTTGGAGATCAGGACAATCATTCTATTAAGATAATAGCTGAAAGAATTACACTATTATCACCCAGAACAAAGGAAAATGTTGAGCAAGAAAGGTAGTGAAATTATGAGTAATTATTCAAATAGGATTCCACCAATTAAAATAGAACTTAGTAAAGAAAATTTTAATAATTTTATTCAATTTTTAACAGAATTAACAAATTCAGAAGATCAGGAAGTAAAAGAAATTACTACTAAGATAAAAGATAAATTATTAAAATATAGTGTTCCACAGGTAGCAGAAGATGGAACAAAAAAAGTAAGCATAAGATTTTATATGTCTGAATCATCTGAAATTATTAATCAATTTATAAATACATTAAAAATGTATAGTGAAGTAGATTATTATTCAGTTTTAGAAAAAGTAAGAGAATCATATAAAAATTCTAATAACTCAGGAGTGTAAGTTTGAAACGACACTCCTTTAGTTATAAAAAATAAAGCCTTTTAAAATAGAAATGCCAGAAAAAATTTTACACATTTGTTACATTTTATTATAATTTATATAATTTTCTTGCTAGGAGGAAAATTATGCAATTAAAAAAAATAACTGAATATAATGTAAAATTATTTCGTGAAAAGAAAGGATTATCTCAGGAAGAACTATCAAGACTAATTGGAAAAAATGATAAATTTATTTCAAATTTGGAAAATGGAAAATATATTAGAGCTGTTAATATAAATGTTTTAAATTTAATTTCAAAACAATTAGATATTAAAGTAAAAGATTTATTTGATGATATAGTTGAGGAGAGTGAATATAATGAACGATAATCAAGAAAAGGACATAGAAAAATAAAATGTCCTTTTTTTATACAAAAGAAACAATCGAAAAAGCAAAAAAAATTGATTTATTAACCTATCTTCAAAATTTTGAACCAGATGAGTTAGTAAGATTTTCTAGGGATACATTTTGTACAAAGGAACACGATAGTTTAAAAATTAGTAATGGAAAATGGTATTGGTTTTCACGAGGTTTTGGTGGTTATAATGCTTTAGATTATTTAATGAAAGTAAAAGATCTTTCCTTTATGGAAGCAATGAAAAAATTAGTTGGTACAGATGATTTAATTGTTACTAATAATACTAATTTAAAAGAACAGGAAAAAATATCAAGACTAATTCTTCCTGAAAAAAATGATAATGAAAATAAAGTTATTGAGTATTTAATGAAAAGATGTATTGATTTAGAAATCATATTAGATTGTATAAATGATGATCTGATTTATGAAACAAAAGAAAATCATAATGTAGTTTTTGTTGGAAAAGATTTTAATAATAATCCAAGATATGCTGGTATTAGAGCAACAAATGAAACAAGATTTATGTATGATGCAGCAGGTAGTGATAAAGAATTTTCCTTTAGAATTCTATCAGAAAAGAAAAATGAAGTATTACATATTTTTGAAAGTTCTATAGATCTATTAAGTTATGCTACAGTATTAAAAATGTGTAATAGAAATTATAAAGATGAAAATTTAATAGCACTTGCAGGAGTTTATCAACCATCAAATGATAAAGAAAAAACTAAAATTCCATTGGCAGTAGATTCTTTCCTTAAAAAAAATAGATACATTAAAAGAATATTTTTACATTTAGATAATGATGATGCAGGAAGAAGGGCAACAGAATATTTAAAAAATATTTTGAAAACTAATTATGAAGTAATTGATGGTAAACCTTTTTATGGAAAAGATTGGAACGATTTTTTAAAAGAACTTATTAATCAAAACTCTAAAAAAAAAGAAAAAAATACAATAAAAAGTAGGTAATAAAATGGATAAAATATATGATGTAGAAGTAAAAATAATTAATAAATTATCAAAAAAAGTAGTAGCAAGTTCAGGAGATGAAGCTATTGATAATATGGAAAAACAATTAGAAATTTATGATATAATTGACAAAGATATAAATGAATATTATGAAATTTCTTCAGTTGAGTCAGATGAAAAAGAGATTCTAAAAGAAAAAGAAAACGAAGAAGAAATTATAATAATTTTCCCAGAGTATTGATGGGAAAATTGGAATAGCCAGCTCTGAATTTGTCCTCCCACAAATTCAATATGGGGTAAAACCCCAATCCCAAAAATATTATAATTTTTACAAAAGTATTTTAAAAGAATCAATATTATGATACAATGTATCTATAAGCATAAGCTTTGTTTTAGGAGGTTAGAAAAATTATGAAGAAATCAGAAATGTTATCAGTAATTGCTGAAAAATCAGGCGTTACAAAATTAGTAGCAGAAAAAGTATTTAATGCTACATTTGATACATTTAAAGATGAATTAAAAAAAGGAGAAAATGTTTCTTTATCACAATTTGGAACATTTAAAATATCTGAAAGAAAAGCAAGAAAAGGTCGTAATCCAAGAACTGGAGAAGAAATTAATATTGCAGCAAGTAAGTCAGTAGCTTTTAAAGCAGGATCTGATTTAAAAAAGGAATTAAATAAATAATAAATAGAAGAAATAAGAATTATAAAGATTAACTATATGTTAATTTTTTTTTTAATGGGAAAAGAAAGGAAAAATTAGTATGAGTGAATTATTATTTTTTGTGTTAGGCATTATCATTGGAGGTTTATCAGCAACTGTTATAATGTGTTGTTTACAAGTTAATAAAATAAATGATTTTGAAGCTGAAATAAAAAAGTTAAAACAAAATTGTAATGAGGAATTAAATGAGAACTAGAAATATAAAAAAACAAGTTTGGTTAAATAAAGAAGAAGCTACAAAATTAAAAAATAAATCTAAAAAGGTTGGACTTAACGAATCAACTTATATTAGATATTGTATTAATGAGTATCCGATAAGAGAAAAACCTGATGAACAATTTTATGATTATCTAAAACTTTTGAGAAATATTAGTAATAACATAAATCAAATTGCAAAAAGAAATAATGTAACAGGATTTTTGGATATATCATCTTATCAAAAAGAACAAGAAAAATTAGATGATTTTATTTTGAAAATGAAAAAGACATATTTATATCCAAAAACTGAAAAATAAAATGGCTACTACTGGATTATGGAAAATTGCTAGTAGGCTTGATAAAGTTATAGATTATATTGGTAATGCTGAGAAAACACATAATGAAGAATTTTTAAAAGAGTTGCACAATGTAATAGATTATGCAAAAGCAGATTATAAAACGGAAAAACAATATTATGTGTCAGCATTAAATTGTGGAGTAGATACAGCTTTTACAGAAATGATACAAACAAAAAATGGTTTTGGTAAGACTAATGGCATATTAGGTTATCACGGTTTTCAATCATTTAAAGAAGGTGAAGTAACTCCAGAAATGGCACACGAAATAGGTGTAAGACTTGCTGAAGAAATGTGGGGAGATAGATTTGAAGTAGTTATAAGTACACACTTAAATACAAATCATATTCACAATCATTTTGTTGTTAATTCTGTTTCATTTAAAGATGGTAAAAAATATTATGATAAAAGAGAAACACAAGCAGAGATAAGACATATTTCAGATTCACTTTGTGCTGAATATGGACTTAGTGTATTAGAGGAAAAACCTTGTCGTAATAGTAAAATAAATTATGCTAATTATTATAAGGGTGTAGTAGCAAGATCAACATATCACTCAACATCAAAAAATGATATAGATCTAGCTATAGGACAAGCTTATGATTATAAAGATTTTCTTAATTTATTGAGAAATATGAATTATGAAATAACTTGTAGATATGGCAAGTTAAGTGTTAAAAGACCACCATATAAAAGAAATATAAGAATTGAAAGAAGTTTTGGTGAAGAATATAGTATCGAAAATATTATTAAAAGAATCAAAACTACAACAATGATAAGAGATCCATTTCCAGAAGCAAAAAATGTATATAAAAAATTTATAAGTAAGTCAGAGTATAAAAAAAATAAAGTTGGTGGAATATATGGACTTTATTTATATTATTGTTATTTGCTAAAAATTTTCCCACAAGAATATCCAACTAAGAGAATTCCACCCTCAATTAGAGCAGATGTTAAAATAATGGATCAAATATCTGAAGAAACTAGGATGTTAAGTGAGAAAAAAATTAAAACTTATGATGAACTTAAAGAATATAAAAATTCATTAGAAAATAATTTATCTAAAATTATTGATAAAAAAGAGGATCTGTGGAAATTAGAAAAGAAAGTTAATACTCCAGATAAAAAAGAAAGTATTAAACAAACAATTTTAGAATTAAATATGGAAGCAAATTCTTTAAGAAAAGAAATAAAATTAT
>CAKPDJ010000031.1 GCA_934148875.1 uncultured Bacilli bacterium | reverse complement strand
GTGCTGCTAACGCATCACTTTCGAATTAATATTTTTTCTGATTTTTTGGTATCACATCATTTACAATTATACATTTTTCCATTTAAAAAGTGCCTAAGCACTATTTTGATATATTTAATTTAGATGTTATAATTACTGGTCTCACACCTGACTTCGTAATATCGTTGGCATATTGGAAATAACTATTTTCATAATCACCAACTACACTCCAAACATAAGAGCTATTTTGAGTTGATGGTGTTTGTGTCCAGTAAGATGTTGTTGTTAGGAAATGGGATTCAAAAGTAACCTGACTTTGTCCAAATGTCTTTGAATCAACTTTAGCAAGCTGGTCCATTGTAGGTAGTGTAGATACTAATCCTTCGTCAGTACCACCATTTGATGTTAATGACTCTTTTAGTTTAGGATAGTATGTTTGGTCTAACCATGTTTTAATTGTTGACTCTTTAGTTACAGTACTACCATTATCTCTATAATAATTACAACCTGTATCTGGTAAAACACAATAAGAATTAGTAGCTGTTGGTCGATTATTTTCGATATCAAAGGCCATAGGACTACAGATTGTTGTATTGTTTATATCTTTACCGCAGGTAGTATTGTAGGTACCATCACTATTTAAATTATAATCAGACAATAATGTTACAGTTGCATTATTTTTAGTACTTTTTTCTAATACATGCCAAGAACTTCCATCTTTTAATGTCACTTTTTGGCCTATATTGTATTCTGTTTTTAATGCATCCTCTATACCAGCTTGAGTACTTTCTACTACTACTTTACCATGGAAATGCTTTCCTAAAATATCATTAGGAGAATTATCATCAATCCAAATACGAATTTCGTGTATTTCACTACTACCAGGCAATAAATTATTAGCCTCATATACTACATAATTACTATCAGCTTTGCTGCTTAATAGTGCTGGTGTAGCATTGTCAAATTTGTATTTGATATACTTTTGATTTAATAAGTTGTCATTACATTTATCTTCTTCAATAATTGCTTCATCATATAATATTTTGATTTTAAAATCAGCTGTTACAGTACCAGTATTAGTAATGTTGAAACGATAGGCCTGTGATTTTTCACCAACTTCATCACTTACTGGGTAGGCTCCATTTAGTGATAAAATATCGCCATAACCATCCCCTGTATCAACATAACTTATTTCTAGTTCGCCAACCTTTAATACATTATATTCATCAGCGGTTGAGGTAGATGAAAAGAGTGCATAACTCCCACCTAGCATTGCTACTGCGATTGTTAATGCTACTATAGCTGTAATTAATAATTGATGTTTGAATAATTTAGCTTTTCTTGATTTTTTCATATTTATCACCATACCTAAATATATATTAACTATTAATATTATACCATGAATTATTAATAATGAAAGTCATTTTTTGTATCATAGTACATTTTTACTTAACTTAATATTTTTTTATTTATCAATTTGAATAATTCTTTATATTTCTAAAAATTTATGAGTATAGTTACATAATGTTTTAGATACAATAAAAACAAAAAGTACTAGATTAATAACCTAATCTTAGTACTTCCAACTTACTGTTTGAAGCTATTTGGCGACTGTTTGCTTCCTTTTCACTTGGTTCTAATAAATCAATTTGAAATCTTTTTCCGTCACCAATGCCACCACCACGATCTAGCACAATAGCAATTATACTAGTATCATGATATTCAAGACGAATAATAGTACCTATAGGATATTTTTTATCCGCCGCAACAACTCTAACATTACCAAATGTTTCATCATGATAATAAATTCTACCATCACCAACATAATATCCGCCTGCTGTATATCCTGATGTACATCCATAGCAGTCATGCCCGTAGTGACTAATAGTTACTCTCTCTGTTGATATTACTGCATAGCTAGATGTATCTATTTTTTCCTCTGTAGTTTGTATAGTTGATTGTATTTCGTTGTTACTATTATCTACTATTTCATCTTTTTTAATTTCTGTAGAATTATCTTCTACTTTATTTATACTTTCAGCTTCGTTGCTATCAATATGATCATTGATAGCAAAAAGCGTACTGTCTAGTGTTTTTTCATTATTAACGTTTAATATACTTGAATTATAATTATCAACTGTTAATTCAATATTAGAAACTGAAAACAGTGATAATAATAAGACATATATAAAAACCAGTTGGAAAGTATAATTATAAATTTTTTTCATAATTCCTCTTTCTCGGGCATATTAATAATATCATATTTTCGATATGTATGCAAATTTCGACCCAATTATAGATACTACTTTCTCACCTTATTATATTCATTTTGCTTATTTTTAGGCATTATTTTTAACTACTAGTGGGATTAATTACCAAAAATAAAAGCATACACTTTTTTGTGTACACTTTTATCTTACGACTTCATCCTAAGACTAATTTTTATTCATAGTTAGCAGCTTTTACTTCCATGAAACTTCTTGGATGTTTACATACTGGGCATACATCTAAGGCTTTAGTGCCAACATAAACATGACCACAATTACGACAAATCCAAATTTTATCTTCACCTTTTTCAAATATTGATTCATCTTCAATATTTTTTAATAAAGTTAAATATCTCTTTTCATGTTCTTTTTCAATCTTACCTACAGCATCAAATAAGAATGCTAATTCATCAAAACCTTCTTTTTTTGCTTCTTCACTAAATTTGGCATACATGTCAGTCCATTCATAGTTTTCACCATTTGCGGCATCTTTCAAATTATCGATTGTTGATGGTACTTCACCATTATGTAAGTATTTAAACCATAATTTAGCATGCTCTTTTTCATTATTAGCAGTTTCCTCAAAGATAGCAGCTATTTGTTCATAACCATCTTTTTTAGCTTTAGAAGCATAATATGTATATTTATTTCTTGCCTGGCTTTCTCCTGCAAAAGCAGTCATTAAATTCTGTTCTGTTTTAGAACCTTTTAGTTTTTCATAATTCATCTTATTTACCTTCTTTCTTACATCTATATATTAAAAGATTTCTCTTTTAATAACTCACTTTTATTTTGATAAGTTGTATGTAGTAGTTCATAACTTTTACTACTTAGTGGAGTATCTAAAAACTCATCATATAGTCTTTTAATTTCTTTATTTTGATAAGAACATCTAATATTTTTCTTATCATCTATATTATATAGTCCTTCTATTCTTAGCTTGTTTATTTCATCTTGCTTATTTATTGAAACTAATGGCTGTCCACCACCACCTATACAGCCACCAGGACAATTCATTACTTCAATAAAATCATATTTAGAAATACCACTAGTTATTAATTTTTCTAGATTAGGCATTCCATATACAACAGCTATATTTAAACAAATATCATTTATGTTAATACTAGCTTCTTTTATACCATTTAGTCCTCTTACCTGTGTATAGTTTAATAGATTATTATCAGGGTCTTTGCCAGTAATTAAATGGTAAATGGTTCTAATAATTGCTTCAGAAACACCACCACTATTACCAAAAATAATTCCTGCACCACTACCTTTACCAAAAACACTATCAAATTCTGTTTTTTCTAAATTACTAGGGTCAATTCCTTCTTCTTTTAGAAAAATACCTAACTCATTAGTAGTTAAAACATAATCACCATCAGGTATTTCTTCTCTTTTGATTTCCATTTTCTTAGAAGTACATGGCGTAATAGCTACAGTTACAATATTTTCTTTTTTTATATTCTTTTGATTAGCAAAGTAAGTTTTAACTATCGTATTTTGCATACTGATAGGACTTTTACAACTAGATAAATTTTCTAAGAGCTCTGGATGATATATTTCAGTATATCTTACCCAAGATGGACAACAACTACTAAACTGTGGCAATTTACGTTTATTTTTTATTCTATTAAGTAGTTCATTTGCTTCTTCTATTACAGTAAGATCTGCACCAAATGTTGTATCAAAGACATAGTTAAATCCTAATTTTTTTAAAGCTGTTACTATTTCTTTTTCTAAATTAGTGCCAGGTTCCATTTTAAATAGTTCACCAAGTGAAACTCTAACAGCTGGAGCTAGAAAAGCAACTACGATTTTGTTAGGATTGGCTAGTTCAGTTTTAACTTTCTGGTATTCATATTTGGGAGTTATTGCTCCCATGGGACAATTTAATATACATTGACCACAGCTAAGGCAAGCAGGATTATTACTTATATTTTCTTCGTAGCAGATACCTACTTTGTTGGTGCAAATGTTTCTACATACACCACAATTAGTACATCTTTCAATAACTCTTTGAATACCTGGATTATTTAGTGATATAGGAATTTTACTTTTTACTTCCATTATTACCTCTCATACATTCTTCGCAGTATCCTTGAATTGATACTTGGTAAGAAGATATTTTTTCATTTCTATTTTGAAATCTTGATTTTAATTGTGTAAATAAATCATCATCCATTATATCAATTAATTTACCGCAGTTCATACATTCAAAATGAACATGGTCTTTAGTATAATCATAATGATCAATACCACCTATAGTTTTAACTACATATAATTTACCAGTTTCTACATATTTTTTAACATTACGATAAACAGTAGCTTGTCCAATAGTTGGATCTATCTTTTTAACTAAACTATAAATCTCAGCTATAGTAGGATGATTTTTATTATGCCTCATTACATCTAGTATTAACTCTTTTTGCTTCGTATTTCTTTCTTTCATATACTCCTCTATTGATAATTGTTATCAATTATAATTATATATTATTTTATAAATAAATCAAGCTTTTTAGAAAAAATGCACAATATTTTTGAAATACTGTGCATTTTACTGTTTTTTCTACCCTATTTTGCACAATGATTGTGCATTTTTGATAATTTTTTAAATTTTAATCATTTGCTTGTTTTTCTTTTTTTCTTTTTAATCTAGGCTTTTTTATTTTGCTTAAAAGTGACTTAGAACTTTCTTTTTCTTTTCCAACATGATATCCTACGAATACACCACCTGCTATTAGGATTAGACATCCAAGACTTAAAATAATATTTAAGAAATTACCTTTATTTAAAGTCAAAGTATATACACCTAACTCACCGGTTGCTGATTTAACTATAATGCTAGTTATATTATCATGAGTTATGATAGTTACGGTACTGTTGCCATCTTCTGGTATTGCTTCTATTTCTCCACCAGTATAAGTATAATTATATACTTCTTTATTGAAGGTTCCTTTTAAAGAGCCATTTTTTATTTTTATACTTTTTAAATAAATATTAGAATTTATACCTTCTCCAGTCATGTTAATGCCTCTTGATACTACTAGTGTATAAATTTTAGTAGAATTATCTTCGGCTGTTACAGTAATTTTATAATTATTATTACCAGTACTAAGTTTATCTGGACCTTCTATCTTAACTGTTGCATATCTAGTATCTTCAACCTGAGTATTTATTTTAATACTATCAATTTCATAAGGAAGATATACAATATAATTTTCCTGTTCTTTATTAAATGATGGACTTAGTGTACCAGTTGAAACAGTTAAATTTGATAGATAATTGTTGGTAGATAAAACCTTATTGGGATCTTTGCCACGAGTTGCATTGATGGTATAAGTTTTAGTACTACCATTTTCAGCAGTTACTATAACTTTTACGGCTGTGGTTTCCTCTGCTACTAAATTATTATTAGAAATAGTTACTTTAGCTTTTGCATCTTCTGCTTTAGCATTTATGGTTAAACTAGAAATACTATATGGAACAGAAATGCTATAACTTTCAGTATTAGAATTAAATTTAGGGCTAAGGGTTCCTCCATTTACATTTAAACTAGATAGTTTATTATTACCACTACGAATATCCTTACGATTAATATTGATAGTATAAGTTTTTTTAGCACCACTTGGAGCTGTTACAACAATATCAAATTTATTGTTACCATAATTAAGATTTTTGTTACCTGTACCACTAATACTAGCACCACTATCTTCACTAGTAGCACTAATAGTAATACTAGATACATTGGAATCTACTGATATACTATAATTAGTGTTGTTTTTATTAAAATTAATATTACCGTTACTAACTGATAAACTACTTAAATTATTATTTGAACTTGGTGGATTAGTAATAGAAATAGTTTTAGAAACAGTATTTGAAAATATTTTTTTACCATCAGCATCTGATACGTCAGCTTTAATACTAACAGTAGCACTACCTAAAGCTTTAGCTTTGAAAGTAAATGTTATTACATTTTTAGTGCCTCGCAAATACTCAGCTTGGCTTGTTACCATTCCAACAATTTTACCTGAATTATAATTAACATTTAAACTATGGCTTTTAGTAGAAATGAGTTCTAGTTTAGATGTATCATAACTAATTGGCCCTTGTATTCCTGATATACCTTCATCATTTTTACTACCTGACTCTGAGACAACTAATGTTATATCGATAGTATTACCATTATAAACTGAATTGTTTCCTGAAAAGCTTACGTTAGCATTTGTTGCTTTAACTGTTAGAGGACATAAAAAAAGAAAGAAGGAAAGAATTAGAAAACTGAATTTTCTATTTTTCAATCTTTTCATATTCTTACCTCCATTCGTCATCATTATTTTGATATCTTCTTTGTTCCTCTTCTTTTCTTTTTAATTCTTTTTTCTTTTGGTTTAATGCGTCCTGTTGTAGTAACATTTTTAATTTTGATGGATCTTTAGTTTTAGTAGCTTCATGAATAGCATCTATTATTTCTCGTTTAGTTACTGTTTCATCATATGGGTCATATGGAACATCTTCTTCATAATCAGCATCATATGTTCTAGGTGTATCTAGTCTTTTAACTTCTTCTTTTGAAAGATCACTACTCTGGTTAAAGTTACCATGAACTACATCATCATCAGATGAATTTTTAGAACCAAAGTTAAATTCTGGTTTTACTTCAATAATTGGTGTTACTGGTTTAGGATTTGAATTATTATCATTATTGTCATCATCATCTTTCTTCTTACGGAATAATAACAACAAAATCCATAGTAATAATAGACTGATTATTCCAGCTATAATACCAAATTGAACAGGTGTTAAGCCTAATATTTTAGATTCTTGTTTTTCTTTTTCAACATCTATTGAATAATATTTAATAAATCCATCTTTATCAGTTACTTTAATTAAAACAGTATTATGTCCTTCTTTTAAATTCTCATTACCAATTATTTCTACTTTGCTACTACTGTCACTTGGATTTGCCTTAATATCTAATTTATCAGTCTTACCATCTACCTTAGTTGTATAATCTTGATTATTAGGATCAAATTTAGGACTAAGATCAGCATTATCAATTATAATATCTTTTAAATCTGTTTTACTAGAAGTAGTACTACGGGTAACGTTTAAAGAATAAATACGAATACTTCCATCTTCTGCTGTTACTTTAATTTCAACAGTATTTATCTCGCCTACTTTAAAGTTTTCATTACCAGTTATTTCTACCTTAGATTTACTATCATTTGGAATAGCACTAAGATTTAGTTTGTCAACTTCATATGGTACTGTAATATTATAACTTGTTACATTTTTATTAAAACTTGGTTTTATCTCATGTGATGAAGTAATAGTTAAACTTTTTAAATAGTTGTCACTTGATTTAGTTGTTTGATTATCTTTATTATTATTTGATGCTTCTCTTTCAACATTAATAATATAATTATTTACACTACCATCTTCAGCCGTTACTTTAATAGTTACAGTGTTAGTTCC
Source organism: uncultured Bacilli bacterium (assembly GCA_934148875.1). Lineage (GTDB taxonomy): Bacteria > Bacillota_I > Bacilli_A > RF39 > UBA660 > Alloscybalousia. The sequence goes on along the minus strand of CAKPDJ010000031.1, from coordinate 8,362 downwards.
TTCTTTCCAGTTTTTATTACCAGAAATACTAACTTTAGCTTTTTCATGATTAGGAATAGCTGTTACATCTAAACCTGTTATATTATTTTTTACTTTGATTGAATAAGTATTAACATTACTTTTGAATGTTGGATTTAAAGTAAAACCACCAATATCTAGTTTTTTTAATGTTGCATCACTACTCTTAGTAGTAGTATCTTCTTTTTCTTTTTCAATTTTTACAGTATAAGTTTTAGTAGTTCCATCTTCTGCTGTTACTTTAATAGTAGCTGTAGTTGTATCACCAGTTAAGGTAATATTACCTAATCCTGATACTGATGCTTTGCTATCATTAACAGTTCCTTCTAATTTTACTGTTGTAGCTGTTTTAGGAACTTTTACAGTATAAGAAGTATTATCTTTACTAAATGATGGGCTTAAAGTATAACCACTTGCTGATAAACTTTTTAGTGTTGCATCACTACTTTTAGTTGAAGAGCTAGGACTAGGTGACGGACTTGGACTAGGAGATGGACTAGGGCTTGGTGTTGGCGTAGGTGTTGGTTCACTATCAATAATAGTTATAGTTTTAGGACTAACTGTTGTTGTTAGCTTACTAGAAACATCACTTAGTTTAGCATTAGTTAAAGTTATTTGAGTATTACCTACTTTTTTAGCTTTAAATACAAATGTAAATACTTCTGTTTTACTAGTTATACCACTATCAAGTGTTGTATCTAATCCAGCAATTATATAATTAGCGCTAGTATTAATTTGAAATTTGTATGGTGAATTAGTACCAGTTCCTGATACATATTCTAAATAATTACTATCAAATGATAAATTACCTCCAACACTAACTATACCTCCATTAGTTGATGAATCACTATTTACATACATTTTAATAGTGATATTACTACCAATGCTAACCGTTGAATCACCACTAAATCCAACGGTAGCAGTAGCAGCATCTACGCGGGTTAAAATAGAAAGCATTGATATTATCATAAGTAGAATAAACATAATATTTAAACTCTTTATTCTTTTCATAAACTCCTCCTAATATAATGAAACTCTTCCTAAATAATGATTTAAAATCATTACAGAGTCAAATAAATCTATATCATCATCATCAGTAACATAAGCAGCTTCTTTATAAGCTCCGGTTAGAGGTGTACGTGATAAATAATCGTTAAGTATCTTAACAGCATCAAATAAATCTATTTCACCATCACCTGAGGTATCACCTTTGATAACAATATACTTTCTATCTCGCTCTATACCATCAATAATTAATTTAACTACCATACCGGTTGCTAAGTTTTCATCATCATTAATTTTTCTAGTTTCTTCAGCATCCCATATTTCTAGATATTCATTTTCGTTATCTAATTGATTTTTTAATTGAATACCTGTTGTATACAATTTAACTGTTCTAATATAACCATTCGTTATAGTATGACCATAATTAATAGATGTGATTGTACTAGCTGGATCAGCTTCTTTATTAACTATTACTTTATAAGTTAAGACAGTTCCATTTTCACTTGTTACTAGAATAATAACTTCGGTATTACCTGCAAGAAGTGGTGATAATGTTAATGTGTGTGGTGAAGTATAAGTTGTACCATTCATTTTCATAATAGCTGTATTATCTTCTGTTATAGCTGTTATATCGATTGATGACGTTGTTCTATCAACATTAACGGTATATAGGAAAGTATTTTTATTAAATATTAGTGAACCTTCACTTACGATAATGTTACTTAAGTAGGCATTAGTTGATGCTTCTTTTTCATAAGTTATTTTATAGTTCTTAATAGTTTTTCCATCCTCTGCTGTTACTTGAACTGTTATAGCAGAAGTTCCCTCTATTTTAGGAATATTAACAACATTACTTGTTTGTTTAACTCCATTTACTAAATAACTTATTTTTGATGAACCCATATTAGGAGTTGCGTTAATAGTTAATGTTTCTAAACCAAATGGTATTTTTCCTATCGAATACTCTAATGTATCCATATTAAATTTCTTATCTAATTCATAGTTTTCTACATTTAAACTACTAAGATTAGCATCAGTTGATGCTTGTCTTTCCAAACGTTTAATAATAATATTATATGTTTTTGGTGAATTATCTTGAGCTTTTACTATGATACTTACTGGATTATTACCAACTACTAAATCGGATACAGTAATTGTTTTGGGAGTGAATGAAGATTCACCATTTACTGTTATAGTGGCGTTAGAATCTTCTGTTTCAATAGCTAAATCAATACTTGTAACTTCATTTTCTACAGTTAAATTATAATTTTCTTTTGTTTTTATGAAATCAATTAAACCAATTGATGGAACTAAACTAATTAAATAATTATTACTTGATGGAATTATATTATAAGAAATGTAATATGTCTTTTTAGTTAAGCCATCAGCAGCAGTTACTACTACTGTTATCACTTTATTACCTACAACACTTGGAATAGTTACTACATCACTTGCTTGTTTAACTCCATCTACATAATATTCAATAGTAGATAAAGCATTATTTGGAGTAGCATTTATTTTTAACTGGGTAGTTCCATATGGTAAATCACCTAATGAGTAATCACGAGTTGTTTGATGGAATGTTTTATCAAGAGGATATCCTGTTACTGTTAAATTACTTAAGGTTGCATCCTTACTTAAAGCTTCAATTACAGTAAAGTTATAAGTTAATGTTGTTCTATCTTCTGCTGTTGTAGTTAGGGTTACTTGATTATCAGATAAACTGTAATTACCATTTCCTACTACTGTTGTTTTATCATAATTTGCAACACCTTCGATAGAAAAATCAGTACTTCCATAAGGAACAGTTATTGTATATTCGTACTTATTAGATGCAAAACTTGGAGATAATGTTGCTCCTGTTAGTTTTACTTCTTTTAATGAAGCATCACTTGATTTTGGACGAATTACTTTAATAGTATAAGTTTTTACTGTTTGACCATCTTCTGCTGTTACTGTTACAGTATATAAATTATCAGATGTTGTTGATAAGGTAATTTCTTCTTGTTTAACTATAGTAGCATTACTATCCTCTAGAATAGCAGTAACTTCATTTGGAGATAATGTTTCTTTGGTTGATTCTACTGTTACTTCATAATCATATATTCCACTATTAAAAGTTGGAACTAAAGCATAACCAGTTACTGCTAAAAGGCTTAAGTTAGCATTATTATTTTTGTTTCTAGTAATATTTATTTTATAAGTTTTAGTAGTACCATTTTGAGCTTTAACTATTACTTCAAAAGTATTTAATCCAGTTGTTAGTCCTTTGGTACCAAGACCACTAATAGTAGCATCATTATCTACTGCTGTTGCTCCTATTTCAATACTTGTTTTTGTATATAAAACATTATCTAAAGTATATTCAAGTGTATCTTTATTGAAATCTTTTACTGGGTTACCATCTACAGTTAAAGTTAATAAATCATTATTTTCTTTTTTAGCTCTGATTACTGTAATTACATAGTTTTGTTTAGCACCAGATTCACTTTCAACGGTAATAGTGATTGTGTTGTTACCAACATTTAAGTTGTGAGTTCCAGTACCTGATAAAATTTTAGCACGACTATCTGATAAAGTAGCTTCAACATCAATAGAATCAACACTTCCTTCTACATTTACTGTATAAGAAGTAATATTTTGATTAAATTCTGGTGACAAGTTTCCTTCACTTACAGTAATAGAAGATAAAGTATTATCACTTGATTTAGTTCTAGTTATATTTAATTTATATGTTTTAGTTGTACTTAAATCTTCACTTACTACCACTACTTCTATTTCTTTAGTACTTTCTGTCATTGTATAATGACCTACTCCTGATGTGATACTAGCATGTGGTTCAGTAGTAGTTGCATTAACATCAAACTCAGTAGTTTCAACAGGAACTGTTACAGTATATTTCAATGTATCTTTGTTGAAACTTGGATTAAATGAACCATTAGTAACTGTTAAGCTATCAAGAGTAGCAACATTTGACTTAGTTCTAGTAACAGCTAGGATATATGTTTTAATTGTTCCATCTTCTGCTGTTACAGTAATAATTACTTCATTAGTATCTGTTGTAACAAGTGGAGTATTAGCAAATGATACTTTAGCTTTTTTATCAAGTGAAGTAATTGGATCATTAACTTCTACTATTAAATTAGTGCTATTAGCTTCAGTTATATTATTAGGAACTGTTACTTCATACTTCTTAGTTGATTGGTTGTAAGTTGCATTAACACCAGCTAAAGTTATATTTTTAATACTTGTATCATCATTAAGATTACGTTTTACATTAATAATATAGTCATGAGTGATATTTGTATCATGAGCAATAACTGTTATAGTTATCTTATTATTACCAGTATTAATTCTAACTAAGCCATCACCTGTTTTGGTAGCTAAATCATCATTTGGTGTTGCTACTATATTTAACTGGTGAGTATTATAAGGTAAATCTTCTAAAGTATAATTATCTTTTGTACTAGTAAAATCAGCTATTGTTGTACCATTAATGGTTAAATCTTTTAAAGTAATATCTTGTCTATGACTTCTAGTAATATAAATAGTATAAGTTTTAGTAGTATTATCTTCTGATTTAACAGTTATTTCAATTTTATTTCTTGTATCGAATTCTAGAGTAAATGGATTTGATAAATCAGTAGTAATTGTAGCTTTATCAGTATCTTCTACGGTAGCACTTACTGTTACTTCACTAGTAGTACCTGGAACTGTTAATTCATAAGTTTGAGTTAAAGGATTGAAGTCTTTAACGGTTACGCCATCTACTTTTAAGTCAGCTAAATTATTATTAGAAGATTTTTGTCTAATTACAGTTACAGTATAAGTAGTAATGGTTCTATCCTCAGCTGTTACTGTTAAGATAATTGTTTTAGTTGATTCACTAGCAGGCATTTGATAAGTTGTACCGTTTACTGGTGAAATACTAGCAGTATCACTAATTTCAGCATCTAATTGGAATTCTAAAGTGTTAACTGGAACTTCAATACGGCAGTTATTACTGCTATCAACTAAACAGTATCTAGAATCGTCATCACCTATTGTTAGATTGATTCTAGATACTCTAGAATCATTAGCTTTCGTTCTTGTTACTTTAATTGAATATTCTTGTTCAGTATCATCTTCAGCTGTTACAGTGAAACGGTAATCATTTACTTCAGTAGTTAATAAAGGAAGAGTTAGGTTTTTAGTTACAGTTGCATCAGGTGAAGTAGTAAATAAAACATCATTTGGAGTTAAGACTGTTACACTATTAGGTACTGTTACTTCATATATTCCAACATCAGTATTAACTGCTTCAACACCAGCTACTGTTAAGTTAGTAATTGAAGTATCGCTATTACGAGCACGTTTAATATTTAATTTATATACTTTTTGAGTACCATTTTGTGCAGTTACGGTAATTAGGATTTCATTATTACCTGTAGTTAAAGAAATATTACCATCACCTGTTACAGTTGCATAAGAATTTGATTTAGTTGTTTCGATATTGATACTAGTCTTACTAAATTCTACCCCATTTAGTGTATATTCAAAAGTATCTTTATCAAAGTCGGTAATACTAACGCCATCTACTTTAATATCATCTAAAGTAGCTATATCATACTCTTTTCTAGTAACGTTAATAATATAAGAAGAGGTTGTTTTATCTTCAGCTTCTACTACTACTTCTATTTGATTAGTGCCAAAATTTAAATTAGTATTTCCAGTAATAGATTTGATGCTTCCATATAATGAATTAGGAATAGCATTTACATTTATTTCGGTAATATCAGCATCAACAGTAGCGGTATAAGTTCTAGTATTTTGATTAAATGCTGGTGATAAGGTTCCATGATCAATTGTTAAAGATTTTAAACTACTATCAGTTGATTTAGATCTAACTAAATTAATAGTATAAGTATTTACAGTACCATCTTCAGCTGTTACTACAACTGATACATCTGTAGTAGCAATTGAGAATATTTCAGTTTTTGTATTTAAATTAGCTGTAGTAGCACCAGTGGCATTATCATAAATGGCTACACTTGCTTTACCAGTATCTTTTACTGTTGCAGTAATAGTAACATCAGTTACTGTAGCATCGTAATTATAGGAATAAGTTCCATTGAAAGTATCTTGGAATGCTGGAGACATAGTTGCTTGAGGAGTAGAGGTAATTGTTAAACTAGATAATTTGTTTTCATTAGATAAACGATAAACTTTTAGTTTATAATTTCTAGTTGTATTATCTTGTGCAGTTACTTTTATCGTAAATTCATTAGCACCTACCTTTAAATTAACTGTTCCAAGACCACTTACAGTAGCTTTTCCAGTATCATCTACTAAACCATTTAAAAGTAATGATGTTTTACTATTTGCCACTTGTCCTAAATCGTATTCCTGAACGGTTTTATTAAAGTTATTTACTAATTGTCCATCAACAGTTAAAGTTTTTAAATAGCTATTATTACTTGCTGCTTCACGATTTATCGTTAAATTATAGTTTTGAGTAGTACAAGTATTACCTGGAACACTAGTATATTTACTAAGACAGTTTTCAGCTTTTACTACTAAAGTTTTATTATTTGATAAAGTTCCAGAGTTAGGAAGATTCCATGTCCCAAGGCCACTATCTACATAGGCATTTGTATGGTTAGTAGTAGCACTTACTACAGTAGAATTAATAGCATAAGGAATTGTTGTTTGATAAGTATAAGTTCCGCTTATAATATTTCCAAAACTAATACTATTAGTTAAATTGATTGCTGATAAGGTTGCATCATCTGATAACCTATAAACATTAATGGTATAAGTTTCTGTATTTCCATAGGCAGCTGTTACTGTTAAATTAAAGGTATTATTACCAACATTTAAATTCTTCTTACCAATACCACCTGATAAGACTGATGCTTGACTATGATTAGCTGTTGCTGACAAATTAATAAAACTGATACTGTTAGGAACAACGTAGTCGTAAGTTTTTTGACTGCTTCCTGTAGCAAAAGCAGGAGTTGATTGGTAAGTAGTACTTCCATTAGTTACTGTTAAAGTTCCAAGAGTTGCATCATGTGATAATTCTTCACCAGGAATAGTAACTGAAACATCATTAGTAGTCAATGAATAGGTACCTGGTTCTACTTCGTTATCAGTTAAAAAGTTCCAGCCATCAACGAATTTAACATCAGCTGTACCTGTTGCGGAATCATTTAGTTTCATAAACCAATAAACCATTTCGGTTTCATCAGTAATAGCCTTATTTTTACTATCAATAAATGAACCAGCTATAGTACCAGCGGTTGAATTATACACCCATTCTGTTGCATAGCTTGATCTTTTAGGCCACTGATTTGATTCAAAATAAACAAATTCTCCCTCATCTTCTACTGGAGCCCAAATACCAGTATCAATTAATAGACGTGCTTGCAAAGAAGTTACGGTTGCTGTTGCTTCATCTGGTATATAGTTAAGGATAAACATGATTGTAGTACCAGCATCTACTTCATCACCTGAGTTTATAATATATGAATCTAGGGTGCCATCTAGCCAATCTAATTGCATTGTTTCTAGACCATCGTAAGTAGTACAATCATATTTAGCACTATCACATTTTACCATCTTTAATGTATACTGATGGTCCATTGCATATACATTAACCCCAAATGTTAAAACAAAAAGGGTTACTAAACTAAAGAATATCTTTCTTATTATTTTACTATTCATCCTAACTTCCTACTTTCCTATTCTTCTATAAGTATACCAATTTTTTCTACATATTTCTACAAAATTATGAATGTTTTTTTATTTTATCTTAATAAATACTTACTTTTAGCATTTATAATCTTTTTTAGTTTCTTTTCTAAAAGTATAAAGTGCAAACATAACTATTTTGCACCTTATACCTTTAGGCGAGAAATTCTCGCTTAAAGATTTTATTTATTTTCTTCTACTTTATATAAATCTATATTAAGTGAAGTAATTTTATTAGAAATATAATTCTTGATTTTACTAATATCAGCTACGTTGGTATAGTTATCCATATTAATATTTGATGCTGCTAATTCATAAATATTAAAATCTCTTTTATTAGAAATATAATTCTTAATTAGGCTAATATCAACAATATTTGATATACCATCGCCATTAACATCACCTTTTAATACTAAGGTAAGTTGATCATAAACGTTATCATTTATTATTAACTTAACTACATATTTTGTTTTTACTATTTCCTCTTCTGATACTACATCAGTTTCGGTACTTTAATAAACTAATAAATCTTATTTAGCATTCTTTAAATTAATCTTTCCATATTTAGTTAAGGCATGTCCATGTCTTGCTAATCTAGTTGGACTAA
>CAKPDJ010000030.1 GCA_934148875.1 uncultured Bacilli bacterium | reverse complement strand
ACTCCTAACAATTCAATTAATGTAAAACCTCTTTTATTCATTTTATCACCTATTATCTTCTATCATAAGTATACATTCATTTTAATATGTTTTCAATAACTAAAAAGTTAAGAATAAAATTTTATTGCAAACAAAAAGTGCTAATTGTAGCACCTTTAAAATCAATATTATTATTTACTTTTTAATAGTTCCAATTTTTCCTTTTCTTCTGCTAGTTTTTTCCTATCCATTTCAACTATATTAGCAGGAGCCTTATTAACATAATTACTATTAGAAAGTAATCCCTCACGTCTAGCAATAGAAGCTTCTAATTTAGCTATCTCTTCCACCTTTTTAGATTCATCTTCCTTACTACCTTCATAGTAATAAGTAATATTAATATTTTTTGATTGATAATTACTACTTAACATATCAGTAATACTATCATCAACTAAATTTTCTTCCTTAATTTTAAGTTGTGAATAGTAGATAGATTGAAGTAAATCATTTGCATCCACTTTAACTTTAGCTTCCTTAGTAATATTATTAGATTGTTTCAAATTACGAATAGAAACAATATCCTCTAATACTTTATCAATAATTTCTTCTTCATCACTATAATTATAATCTTCTACTACAGGATACTTAGAAATCATAATAGATTTAGCTTCTTTTATAGGTAACATCTGATAAATCTCTTCTGTTACATAAGGCATAAATGGATGTAACATTTTAAGAATTGAAGTCAATACTTTTAAAAGTACACTTTTAGTTATATCATTCATATTAGCTTTTGAAAGTTCAATATACCAGTCACAGAAGTCTTCCCAAATAAAACTATAAAGTTCATTTCCAACGTTATGATATTCATATTTTTCCATACTTTCTCTAATACTTTTAACAAGTCTATTTAATTTTTCTAAAATCCATTTATCTGTTAATGATAAATTATCTAAAGTATAATTTTCATCTTTAAAATCTTCCATATTCATTAATACATAACGAGAAGCATTCCATAGCTTGTTAACAAAATTCCAAGTTGACTTAACCTTTTCTTCATCATACCTTAAATCCATACCAGGAGCACTATTTGTAGTTAAGAAAAATCTTAGAGAATCTGCTCCATATTCTTCAATAACATCCATAGGATCTACACCATTACCTAATGATTTAGACATTTTTCTACCAATCTTATCACGAATAAGTCCATGAATTAAACAATCTTTAAATGGTCTAGAATTAGTAAAATGAAGTCCTTGGAAAGTCATACGATTTACCCAGAATGGAATAATATCATATCCTGTTACTAAACAATTATTAGGATAATATCTTTCTAAATCGTTAGTATTATCAGGCCAACCTAATGTACTAAATGGCCATAATGCACTACTAAACCAAGTATCCAAAACATCATTATCCTGTACCCAACCTTCTTCAGCTGGAGCTTCCATTCCTACATATACTTCATCATCCTTATACCATGCTGGTATTCTATGACCCCACCATAGCTGACGAGAAATACACCAATCATAAGTGATTTCCATCCAGTGATTCATTGTTTTTTCATAACGTTCTGGCACAAAATTTACTTTTGTATCTTTATTTTTTTGATTTTCAAGAACCCTATCAGCTAAAGGTCTCATCTTAACAAACCATTGTTTTGACAAATAAGGCTCAACTACGGCATCACTTCTCTCACTATGACCAACACTATGTACCATTGGTTCAATTGAAATTAGTAAATCTTCTTTCTTTAAATCTTCTAGTAATTTTTCACGACATTCTTCTCTAGTTAATCCACAATATTTTCCGGCATTTTCATTCATTGTAGCATCAGGATTCATAATAACTATTCTTTCTAAATTATGACGGTTACCTACTTCAAAATCATTAGGATCATGTGCAGGCGTAATCTTAACCACACCTGTTCCAAATTCAGGATCTGCATGAATATCACCAACAATAGGAATTAATTTATTAACTATAGGTAAAATCACCTTTTTACCAATTAAGTGTTTATACCTATCATCACTAGGATTAACCGCAACAGCAGTATCGCCAAATAATGTTTCAGGACGAGTTGTCGCAACATCTAGATACATACTCTTATCTTCTAAATAATATTTTAAATGATAGAAAGCTCCCTCATCATCTTTATAAATAACCTCTTCATTAGATAAAGCTGTCATTTGAACAGGATCCCAGTTAATAATTCTTTCTCCTCTATAAATTAAGCCTTCGTTATATAAATCAACAAATACTTTTCTTACTGCTTTAGATAAACCTTCATCCAAAGTAAATCTTTCTCTAGAATAATCTAGCGATAAACCCAAAGTCTTCCACTGTTCATGAATATTTTCAGCATATTCTCTTTTCCAATCCCAAGCAACTTTCAACCATTCTTCTCTATCCATTTCACGTGGTTTAATTCCATGTTCTTTTAATTTTTTATCAACTTTTGCTTGTGTTGCGATACCAGCATGGTCCATTCCAGGTAACCACAAAGCATCATACCCATCCATTCTCTTATAACGAACCATAATATCCTGTAACGTCGTATCCCAAGCATGTCCTAAATGAAGTTTACCAGTTACATTAGGAGGTGGTATAACTACACAAAAAGGTACTTTGCTTTTATCCTTTCCCGCCTCAAAGAAACCATTATCCTTCCAAAAATCATATTTATTTTCTTCTACTACCTTATGATCATATTTTTTATCTAACATATTATCTTCCTCCTCTATTTTTATTTTCAACTCTATTCTTCTTATTCATTTCTGCTAATATTTCACTAATCCCATGTAATGTTTTCCAAGCAACACCATCTTCACCTAAATAAATCATAGAATATCCGTCTACAACTTGATATTTTGAAAATTCCATCTGATTTTCAATTAAAAACTCTATTTGCCTATCAGTAACTAATTCTGGAATATAAAATATTAACTGTGAAACATCATCATCTGATTTTATAACTAAATGACCACTTCCAGCAATCATACAAGGTGCTTCATGATAGTCATTGTCACTAAAATTTAAATCTATATGATAAGTATCAACAAACTCTTTCATCTTACTAGTATGACTAATACCCTCACCAATTTTTTTCTTAAATAACGGTTGAATTATTTGTTTTTCATCAGGAATTATCCATAATGTACCTCTATCATTCATTACTATTACCTTCCTTATTCACTACCATTAACACAATTACTCATCACTATTAACTCCTCTATTAATTATGTCAAAACAAACTTCTCTTAATTTTCTCCATAACTTTTCACTACTAGAATCAACATCAACAGTAGCTAAATACAAATCAAAATTATCTGTACCAACTAATATATCTAAACTCTCATCATAATTAATATCAAATATAAAAGCCAATCTAGTAACCGTTTTATCAGTATCTGTTTTAATCAAATCATTATCAATAGATTTATGTAAACTAAAATTCTTTAACACTTCTTCAGTTACCTCATTAGCATTAAACCTTTCAGTATAATTAGTAGCAAAAACTCTATAAATATCTACTTTATCCATATCTCTAATCATCTTAGCATATTTAAGTTCTTCCTCATTTAAACCATTTTCTATTTTTAATTTATTATGATTATATATAGCCTTTTTTATAATAGAATCATATTTATCATCCTTTACAAAATCCCTAATATGATTATTATCAAAAAGATATACACAAGATTCATTAGCATGATCAGTATCAGTAGCTTTATCTGATATAACATTAAATTTTCTTATTTGTTCAAATCTACCAATATCATGAAGTAATCCTATAACTTTAGCAAGCTCTAAATGCTCGCTATCTAAATTTAATCTAAAAGCAAGTTCGGCCATTAAATCAACAACTTTATAGGTATGCGTATACTTAAGAGCAATTAAATAATTATTCCTATCATAATTAATCATATAATTTTCAAATGCTAATCTAGCTTCTTCATACATAAAAAAACTCCTCCTTACATAATAAGGACGAGCAAACCCGCGGTACCACCTTAATTCATTCAAAAAGAATACCCTCAATTACTTAATAACGGAATCACCCGTAACTAGCTACTAATTTCACTAATTATACTCCATCGCTACATATTTATATTCATATACTTATTTCCACCATCCATAAGTTCTCTATAAAAATCCTATAAATACCTCGATTTCACCATAACAACTAAAATTATTATATTATAATTTTACTAAAAAGTAAATTTATTATTTATAAGTTAATCTTTTTTTAATTTATAAGTTAATCTTTTTTAAATAACTCTTATTAATAAATAAATCTCTTTCATATTCTGGACTAAGTAATAACTCCCTATTTTCACCACTTATATAATCGCTAAATCTCATATAACTGCCATCTGTAGTTTCAGCTATCTCCTGATTAGCTTCTTTAATTGTAGTATGCATAACTAAACTATTTTCAGTCCTAACTAATGATACACATTCATATATATCACCTATATATAAATTTTTAATTACTTTTTCTTTTTTCTTTTTCATATATACTACCTCGTGTACAATTATTATAGATATTGACTCAATGAATGTCAAATAAAATATAAAAACATATACTAAACTAGGTGAAGTATATGTTTAAACAAAAAGGACATGGTTTCTTCTGTCGATGTGAAGCATGTAAAGTAAAAAGACGAAGTAGTTTATGGTATATGGGATGTCTATTTTCATTATTAATAATACTCATGTGGCAAGTTTTATTTACTATCTTCATTACTACTAGATTTAATGCTTTCTTAATTTTTATATTGATGTTATGTGTTATAATTGGCTTTATTCGTATTATTTTCTAAATATGATAATATTTGATTAATATATAAAACCATATTAGTTATTTGTTTAGTTTTTGTGTATTCTGCTAAATTAAAATCAATTTTATCAGGTAAAAGAAGTTGAGCTATTAATAAATATAGTTCTTCTTTTTTTAATGGATATTTTAACTCATATATCTCTAACATTTTATCTAAAGAAATATCTAAAAAACTATTTTTATATAATATTTCTAAATCATATATAGGTAAATCTATTCTTGATTTATCCCAACTAATTAAATATAAATCATTACTTTCTCTTAAATGTTCATCTTTTAAGTTACCATGAATATAGACATACCTCATTTTCTGTTCTTCTTTCATAATACCATACCATTTTTCAATATATTCCCTACTTTTTCTAAGTGCCAAATATATAATAGAAATATTTCTAATTAATAGATAATTAGCTGGTGACATATATACTTCCATCTCAATCATATCTTGAATATTATTATAATAATTATATAATTCATTATTAATGTCTATAGTATTCTCATAAACTTCTTTAACTGAATCTAAATCAGTGTTTTTATAGAAAGTAGTTTTAGTATGTAAAATACTAGTTAAATATATTAAATCCTCTATTTTTTGCTCTTTAGGTGTAGTTTGTTCATCAATATAGTCCATTAGTTCTATCTTATCAGTAGGACTAGAATATAAATTAGGAAAATTATTAAAATTACGAATGGCTAAGTAATTAAAAAATTCTTGATTTTTATTTCTATTTTTCATTACATATTTTTTATCATTAGTTGTGATAATAGTAGCAGAACCAACCTTTTTTATGGAAACAGGTTTTATATTATAGTGTTCAAATATTTGCTGATTATTCATTATTAGTACATGGTATTATTAATTTACTACCAATTTTTATATCATCTAAATCATTATAACTTTGTAGTAATTCACGAGTAATTTGATATTTATCTAAAATTGTATCAACTGTATCAGCTTCTCTTACTATATAAACATAGTAGGTAGAAAAAGTTTCTTCATTAGAAGCAATAGATGAAAAAATTGAACTAACACTAGTAGCATTAACAACCTTTTTAGTCTCGATAGACTTATCTATATTATTAATTTGTAAATCACTCTTAATTTCTTGTTCTAATTTTTCTAATGGATTATTGTCATTACTATCAGTAAATTCAAATTTTTGTTTTGTTTCTGTAACTTCAGTAGGAATTGGCATAGCTACCTCATTTTCTTCTTCTAAAGATTCGTTTTCATCATTTAAGACTTCTGCTCTTTCTAGCACTTCCTGTTCAATTTTATTTTCTTTTAATCCATCCATGTCAACTTCTACATTAATTTTTAAGTCTTCTTCATTTATTATTTCAAAATAAAAATCTCCAATTGAAATTTCTAAATCATCTAAATTATATTTAGAATCAACTTCTATTACAAATGGTAACTTATAATGAAATTCCTCTTCTATTTGGCTAGCATCTGTCATTTTATAACGACCATCTACCAAAATATCTCCACTTATTTGATGATTATCTTTTAGTGATAAATTATGAGTAACTTCAATATCAGTTACTTCAGCTATCATAGTTTTAAAAGTAATAGTTTTTGTAAAAGGCACAACCTTTTTCATAAAATCCCTCTTTTCTGTTAAATCATATGTAAAAAAAAAGAAAAAAGACTAATTAATTTCCTTTTTCTATATTAAATTTACATTTTTGGGGAACATTTAGTTGTAGTCGTTCTTCTATCTCATCTAAACTATGCATAACATCCTTTGCCATTTTAGAATAAAGTCTATATCGTTTAGGAAAAACTTTATCTTGAAGAGTAAGTGCCAATGAATAACAGTATGATAATATATCACCATCAGTAAACACATCTAGATATTGATTAATAAGCATATTAATAGTTCCTAATAAATAGAAAGGATTAGCTATTCGTGCGCTTGTGTTTTTATTTATTATAATATCCGCATAATAATGTTCATTAACCAAAATTTGATAAATACTTTCTATACTATATTGGCTACTCCTATATGGTAACTTTCTAATATCAATCTGCTGTTTAATCCAAGTTTTAGTATTGAACTTTTTATTATCATCACTTAGTGACCTATAACAGTTAATAACTCCTATCATTTCATTAATATCAGCAACAACTTCAGAAGAATGCTTACAATCAAATCGTTTATAATTTACTATATCATCTAACTTTTTAACAATATCACCATTTACATAAAAGAAACCATCATGTTCCATAATATTACAGATAACATCACAATATATCGCAAAATATTCCTCAGTTTTCATTTTATCAAGTAATTCTTCAGTTGTTAATAATATAAATTGGGCTTTAATCAACAAGCAATCTAATATTTCTTGGGTCATTTTTCTTTCTACCTCTCTTTTTTTTGAACAAGACATGGTAAATATCCATATAACGATCTACCAAAATAAATTTTATTTCTTTTTTGATATCTTCAGGTATATCATCCAAATCTTTAGCATTACTGCTAGGAATAAAAATAGTACGAATACCGTTACGATGTGCACCAATTACCTTTTCTTTTAATCCACCTATTGCCAATACTTTACCTCTTAAAGTCATTTCACCAGTCATAGCAACATTAGTATGTATACTGGTATTAGTAAGAAGTGAAATCAAGGTAGTAGTTAATGTGACACCAGCACTTGGTCCATCTTTAGGAATAGCCCCTTCAGGTACATGAATATGAATATCTTTGTTTTCAAAAATAGAATAATCAATCCCAAATTTATCATAATTAGCCTTTATGTAATCTAGTGCTAAATTAGCAGACTCTTTCATAACTTCACCAAGACTACCAGTAAGAATAATATTTCCTTTTCCTGGAAAATAGACTGCTTCAATTGGTAAAGTATCACCACCATATGGAGTATAGGCCAATCCATTTACTACACCAACATGTTCAATAATATCAACATCTGTCCACTGATATTTCTTTTTACCAAGATATTTTTCTATATTATAATCTGTAATACTATAATAATCTTTTCCAACACCAAGCATTTTTTCTTTTACTATTTTTCTTAAAACCGTAGCTAAATTACGTGATAACTCACGAACCCCTGCTTCTTTTGTATAAGAACGAATCATTGTCAGAATAACTTCATCACTAAAGCTTACTTCTTCCTTTTTTAAACCATGTTCTTTTAACTCTCTAGGAATTAAATAACTATTAGCTATATCAAGTTTTTCATATTCAGTATAAGAAGATAACTCAATTATTTCCAAACGATCTCTTAATTCAGTAGGAATTTGCTCATAATAATTAGCTGTTGTAATAAACATTACTTGACTTAAGTCGAATTCTTCCTCAATATAATGATCTGAAAAATTTTTATTTTGTTCTGGATCTAATATTTCTAATAAACTACTAGCAGGATCTCCTTTAATATCTTTAGTCATTTTATCTATTTCATCTATTATAAATACCGGGTTAGAACTGCCTGCTTTTTTCATTCCCTGAATAATAAGACCAGGAGCAGCACCAACATATGTCCTTCTATGTCCAACTATTTCAGCTTCATCATTAATTCCCCCAACTGATATTTTAGTACACTTACGATTTAAACTATCAGCAATACTTTTAGCTAAAGTAGTTTTACCAACACCTGGAGGACCAACTAAACAAATAATTGGACTTTTTAAATTATTAGTGTTCTTCTTAACAGCTAAATATTCAACTATTCTCTGTTTAACCTGTTCAAGACCAAAATGTGAAGAATCAAGTACTTTTTTTACCATATTTAAATCATTATTATCTTTAGTATACTTATTCCATGGTAAATCAATCAACCAATCAATATAATTTCTAAGCATCCCAACTTCTGGTGCATTTGGTGTCATAGCTTCATAACGATTAAGTTCTAAATATAGTCTATCCTTAACTTTTTTATTGCACTTAAGATTATTAATTTTTACTCTCAAATCATTAATCTCAGAATCTTTATCATTAATATCACCAAGTTCTTCTTTAATAATTCTAATTTTTTCACGCAAAACATATTCTTTTTGACTTTTCTCTATTTCATAAGATAATCTATCATCAATTTGTTTTTCTAACTTAGCTATTTCTAAATCTTTGTTAATATCCTGAATAATCATCTCACTTCTTTTAACTGCAGATGTTTCCAAAACATACTCTCTTCGTCTAGTAAGGGAAATAGGTATTTGTGATGCGATAAAATCTGTTAAATCGGTTAAACCTTCTATCTTATTAAGATTATTTATAAAGTTCTCATTGAAATCACTAACTTCATAATAATCTTCTGTTTTTTTATAAAGACTTCTTCCGTAAGCCAAATTATCTTCTGAAGAAATAACGTCCTCTATTTCTTCTATTTCGGCTTCTAAAACTTGTTCGGATTGCTGATATTTAACGATCTTTACTCTTCTTTCTCCTAAAATAACTATCTTTGTTTTGCCATTTGGCATATCAAGACGTAATTTAATCAAACCAACAATTCCAACTTTAGGAAGATTATCAACATCTATAGTTTGGTTATTATCAAAACTATCATGAACTATTAAAAGACTACTGTTATAATATCCCTCTGCCAATGAAAATAATTTTTTTTCTAAATTAGAATCAAAATCAGCACGAATTTCGTTAGAAGGTAAAAGAACAGTATCACTTAATACTAACACAGGAAGAATTAAATTAGCCATTCTATTCGCCTCCTTAAAATTAATTTTTATTATAACATTTCACAAAAAAAAAGCAACAATATATACAACTTTTTACATTGGATATTGTTGCCAAATAAAATATTAAATTTTTTCATTAACTACACTTAACTTTGATTAACTCATTATCTTTTAAATTGATTTGTCATCAATACTTTCATCAACATATTTTTCAGCAGAAATAATTAACTTACCAAAAAAATATGTATTCATTATTTCATTTCCAGCATCTTCATCTATCCAAACTATTAATGAATAAGTATCTGATGCTTTAGATTCAATAATATCTTTAGTTATAACATTACCGTTAGTAGCTAAATTAGCAGGAGTTGAATAGGTACCATCATTTTTCTTAAAAGCATATTTGATATACTTAGTTGACAATTCTTTGCAACTAGTACCATCTTCTAATTTACATTCATTTAACTTATCAGTATCTAGTTCAACAACTAATGAATAAATTAATGTTTGATTTGAACTATTTGTCATTTTAAATTCAAAAGGAGTAAGTTTAAGCCCATCATCATCAGATATTGGATAAGCATTTTCTAAATTCAAAGCGTCACTATCCTGATCAATAACTTCAACACCAATACCACCAATAGTAATTACATTAACTATATCTCCCTTTTTTAAATATCTAAAAAAGCCAAAACTATTACCAACAAAAAAGATAATAATTAATACAACTAAAATAATACTAATAATTAATAATAACTTTTGTCTATTTTTCATTGTTATCAACACCTTTACTATGTTCAGTATAGCATTTTTAAGAAAAAAAAGAAACTATTTATTAGCTTCTTTCAATATTTCAATAACTTTTCTCATCTGAAGATCATATTTAATCATGTCTTTAGAACCAATAGCTTTTAATAAATCTTCTTCTTTCATGTTATATTTACTAGCTAGTTCTTTTATTTCATCTTCAACTTCTTTATCAGTTACATCTACTTCTTCAAGTTCCATAATTTTTTCTAAAGTTAAACGATATAATACATGTTGATATGCTTCTTTTTCCATTTGAGCATGAAGTGCCTTTTCATCACTTTGAGTAAATTGAAAATACATTTCAAGACTAAGTCCTTGCATCTTTAACTGTTCTTCAAATTTATGAATCATATGATGAACTTCATCATCAACCATTTCTTCTGGAATATCAACTTCAACATTTTTACTAATTTCTTCTAATAATTGGTCAATATACTTATTTTCTGCATCAACATCTTTATTAGCTTTAATATTAGATTTAATTTCTTCTTCTAATTTTTCCTTAGTATCAATACCTTCCATACCTAAATCATCAAAGAATTCTTTATCTAATTCTCTTGTTTCTTTTACTTTAATTTCATTAACTTTTACTTTGAAAACTACTTCCTTACCTGCTAAATCCTTAGCACCATAGTCTTCAGGGAAAGTAACATTAATATCTTTTTCTTCTCCAGCTTTCATTCCTACTACTTGTTCTTCAAATCCAGGAATAAATGTATGAGAACCAATTTCTAGTGAATAGTTTTCGCCTTTTCCACCATCAAATGCTACACCATCTTTGAATCCTTCAAAGTCAATAATAGCTACATCACCATTCTCAACATTACCCTTTTCTTTAACTACAAGTTCAGTATATTGTTCTAAAAGATGAGATAATTCATGTTCTATTTCTTCTTTTGTTACCTCAACTTTATCTTTCTTAACTTTTAATCCTTTATATTTTTTTACATTAACTTCTGGTGCAGTAATAATAGTAAATACAAATTCTACTCCAGATTCATCTATTGATTTAATATCAACACGAGGTTGAACAACAGGAATAACATCTTTGTTTTCTTCCATTACTTTTTCATAAGCAGTACCTAATAATTTTTCTGCAGCATCAATATATAAAGATTCTTTTCCATATTTCTTTTCAAAAACATTTCTAGGACATTTTCCTTTTCTAAAACCATCAACTGTAACAGTTTTAACTTTTTCTTGAAAAGCTTTATCAACAGCAGTAGTCCATTCTACGCCATCAATTTTAATATTTAATTCTTTTTTGTTTGTATTTTTTTCTTTTGCCATTATAATTCCTCCAATACGCCTTTTATTATAACCTAATTTTTTAATGTAAACAAGAAAAAGATAGTATAAACTATCTATTTTATTTCTGTAATTTCTACTTGATAACTTCCATTTGGACTTTCAACTGTAACAGTTTCACCAACTTTATGGTTCATTAAAGCCTTAGCAATCGGACTCTCATTAGAAATCTTACTAGCAAAAGGATCAGCCTCTTGACTACCAACAATCATATATTCATCAGATTCATCATCTTCATCTATATAACGAATAGAAACTGTACTTCCAAGACTAACTTTATCTTTAGAAGTTTCTTCTATAATTTCATAATTTTCTAACATTTGTTCTATCTTCTTAATGCGTCCTTCTAATACTGCTTGTTCATTTCTAGCAGCATCATAATCAGCATTCTCAGATAAATCTCCTAACGCACGAGCCTCTTTAATTGATTGAATATTAGCTGGTCTTTTAACATTAATTAAGTCATCTAATTCTTCCTTTAATTCTTCCAATCCCTTTTGTGTTAGATAAACTGGTTTCTTACCGCTCATAATATCCACCTCCACTTACGAATACTTCTAAAATTTTAGCACAAAAACAAATAAATGTCAATGTTTTTTTGTTAACAGCTTATTAATCATTTTAACAAAGTATTCATCCGTCATACCAGCAATATAGTCAATAACTTTTCTCTTACTATCAGTATTTTTTAAATAACTATCATCCATAGTATTTAAGAATATTTTATAAATATCACTATCATAATTATTATTATCAATATCATTTAAATACTCATTAAACAACATATTCATACCATTTCTATAAAATTCCAACTGTTCTTCCGTATTTGCCTTACTATAGATATGTTCATAATTAAACCTTTTTAAATCAAAAATAGCTTTATATACAGAATCACTTAATTTAATATATGGTTTATTATAACTATTTGTTACTATATCTAAAATAATTGTATTAACTATCTCTCTATTAGTAGTACCAAGTACTTTTCTAATATTAACAGGAACTTGATTTCTAGATAAAACTCCTAAATTAATAGCATCTTCTATATCTCTACCAATATAACCAATAATATCACTAATACGTACTACACAACCTTCTAAAGTCATTGGTCTTATCTTTCTTAATACAACTTTATCAGTATAGCATTTTTGATATTCTTCCAAAAACTCTTGCTTAGTTTTAGGATTAGGTTCATAAATATTAGATAACATTTCGCCATTATGGCACATAATACCATCAAGTGTTTGAATAGTTAAATTACTACCAAGACCATTTTTCTCTAAAACTAAATAATTACGTACACTTTGAATATTATGATTAAACATAGTTCCTGTTTCCCTAAGTGATATATCATTTAAAATAGCCTCTCCTGTATGACCAATAGGAGTATGACCAATATCATGTCCAAGTGCAATAGCTTCTATTAAATCTTCATTTAAATTTAAAGCTCTACCAATAGTTCTAGCAATCTTACTAACTAATTGCACATGAACTATTCTCTTACTAATATGATCATTTTGTTTAAAAGAAAAAACTTGTGTCTTATCCAAATAACGCGTATAAGAAAGTGAATGAATAATACGGTCAATATCATGATAAAAATTAGGTCTAATCTCATCACTAAAATCTTCATCATTCAATCTAATAGCATCACAACTTCTAGTAGCATATTCACTTAGATATTCTTCCTTTTCTAAAAAATTTTCCTTAATTTGTTCTAATAATTCCTTTGTCATAACATCAACTCCACTACCAATATTAAAACACAATTAAAGAAAAAAGAATAGTATAAATGAAGTTGTCAATAAAAAATAGACACAAAGAAGGTGTGTTTTCTTTATATTACAATTTCACTTAAACTATTCTTAAAACAATATATTATTATTCACCAGCTGTTACAACATTAGCATTAGCGTAAACATTAACTGTTACTGTAAACTTTTTATTGTTCATTGGATAAATATCATTACCTTCACTATCTTGTGTAGGACTATAATCAACATCATCGGCTATCCACATTCTAAGACGGAAGTTTTTTTCATAATCAGTGGATGAAGCAGGTACACTTCCGTTATAGATAGTTTTTTCAACAATACCATCAGAAACATTTACAGTAGTCTGGGAAAGCTCACTAAATTTAGTTACATTAGTATCTTTAAGTGTAATGGGTGCTGGTGTTTCAGCATCAGTTCCAACTTCTGTCAAATAAATTTTTATAGCTGAATCAGGTGCAGTAGAATCAGCTTTTTTTCTAGCCGTTACTTCATACGGAATATTAGTATTACCTGTAGTAGTAGCTAATATTTTAAAATCAAAAACATTATTAGCACCAGTTAATACTTTTCCATTAGCATCACTTGTAGGTAATGCATCAGTTATAACAACACCATTACCACTAGCATTCTTTTCATCATATAAAAAGGTAATAGTTCCTGTAGTAACAGTATTTTCAGTTGAACCTAATTTTACATAATTAAAAAAGGCATAACTTACTCCAACAGTCACAGCTACCAATAAAAAAAGTGCTAAAACTAATACCATTCTAGATTGCGTTTTAATTTCCTTTTTAGTATCATTATTTGCCATAATAGTTTCTCCTTTCTCCAATAATAGTCTTCCCCGTTTTTATTATTGCATACAAAAAAACAAACAAGTATTAATGAACCTGTTTGTTATAAATTTAATCAATATACTTTTTTATAAGTCTATTAACAGTTTCTGTATCATAAGCATTTGATTTTAAAAGAAAATTTGCATATCGTATTAAATTATCAATATCAGTAGATGACAGCATTGAAACTTGTTTTTTTAAAATCTCTAATTTACTGATATCAACATCGTTATCAACATTAAAACTAGGAACTATATTTTTATCAACTAAAAATGTTCGATAATCAACACCAACATAATTACATATATATACAAAAGTATCAATAGAAATTTCTGTTCTTTGCCCATGTAAAATTCTAGATAATTGAGCTTCACTAATACCAGCAGCTACACTAATTTCTCTAGCTGTTAATAATGGATCTTTTTTTATTTCTTCTTTCAAATAAGACAAAAAATTAAATGAAGAAATAAAATCATTAGGATTAGAAAAATCTAATTTAGCAAACCCACCAAAATCATAAGGGTTTAAATTTAAGCAAGTCATTAATTTTAAAAAAGTTTCTTTTTTTAATGTTTTTCTTTTATCATCTCTAATACACTTTATCTCTGTATTAGAAATGCCAACTAATTTTGCTACTTCCTGCTGAGATATTTTTAGTTCTTTTATCCTAGCATCTATTTCCTTACCATACATAAAATATCACCACTTTTATAATTACTTATTTGCCTGTTCTCTTAGTTTAATTACTTCTTTATTTTCCAAATACTCATCATATGGTAATCTTCTATCAATTACGCCAGTTGGTAAAATTTCAATTATACGATTAGCTATAGTTGAAACAAATTGATGATCATGTGACGCAAATAATAGTTCTGAATCATATTTAATTAAACCATTATTTAATGAAGTTATACTTTCAAGATCTAAATGTGCCGTTGGTTCATCTAATATTAACATATTACTAGCTTCTAGCATACATTTAGATAACATACACCTAGCTTTTTCACCACCAGATAAAACTGGTACTTTTTTAAACACATCTTCTCCTGAAAATAACATTCTACCTAAAAAGCTCCTAAGTACTGTTTCATCATCTATATTATAATATTGTCCAATCCACTCCATAATATTAATATCTTTAGTAAAATAAGACGAATTATCCTGAGGAAAATATGATTTAGTAACTGTTTTACCCCAAATAACTTCACCAGAATCAAATTTTTCTTCACCCATCAATATTTTAAAAAGCATTGTTTTAGCCATCTCATCATTACCAACAAAAGCTACTTTATCGCCTTTTAAAATACTAAATGATACTTTATTTAAAATCTTTTTACCATCTACTGTTTTACATAAATTTTTAACTGTTAAGATCTCTTTACCACTAGCCTTTTCAGGTTTGAAATCAATATACGGGTATTTTCTTGAAGATGGAACTATTTCATCAAGTTCAATTTTTTCTAGCATTTTTTTACGTGATGTTGCTTGTTTACTTTTAGACGCATTAGCCGAAAATCTAGCAATAAAATCTTGTAGTTCTTTTATTTTTTCTTCTTTCTTTTTATTTGCTTCTTTCATTTGCTTTAAAGCAAGTTGACTAGACTCATACCAAAAATCGTAATTACCAATATAAAGTTTAATTTTATTATAGTCAATGTCAGCAATATGAGTACACACTTTATTTAAAAAATGACGATCGTGGCTAACTACAATTACTGTATTTGAATAATTTATTAAAAATTCTTCTAACCAATTAATCGCATCCATATCTAAGTTGTTAGTAGGTTCATCTAGTAATAGAATATCTGGATTTCCAAATAATGCCTGTGCAAGTAATACCTTAACCTTTAATTTAGCTGGTATTTCACTCATTAATGAATAATGAAGCAAAACATCAATTCCAAGATTAGATAATAATTCACCAGCTTCACTTTCAGCTTCCCAACCATTAAGTTCCATAAACTCACCTTCAAGTTCAGCAAGTCTCATACCATCTTCATCTGTAAAATCAGTATGTGAGTATAATTCGTTCTTTTCTTTCATTATTTCATATAATCTAGTATTTCCCATAATAACAGTATCCATAACTGTATAATCTTCATATGCATAATGATCCTGTTTTAAAGTAGAAATTCTTTCTCCTTTAGAGATTATAATCTCACCACTTGTTGTTTCTATTTCACCACTTAAAAGTTTTAAAAAAGTACTTTTACCAGCTCCATTAGCTCCAATTAATCCATAGCAGTTACCAGCCGTAAATTTAATATTAACATCTTCAAATAAAGTTCTCTTTCCAAAACGAAGTGTAACATTTTTAGTTTGTATCATAGAATCACCCTTTCAAAACTATTCATAATTTTACTATATTTTTTATGTTTAGGCAAGAAAAATACTAGTTACTAGAACTAGTATAATATTTTAACTTCATAAATAGCTAAATACTATTTTCCTGATAATTCTTTTAATGTAATTATATCAAGCCCAGTTAATTCAGAAATAGTAGAAATATCCATATCCTTTTTTAACATATTTTTAGCTATTTCTATTTTTTCTTGTTT
>CAKPDJ010000029.1 GCA_934148875.1 uncultured Bacilli bacterium | reverse complement strand
CTCATAATAGCAGATTAAAAATTATCTAGCAAATGACCAATTTTATAAATTTAAGCCAAAACAAAAACCAATTTTAATTTTTCTTTATAAGAAATTTTTAAAATTGGTTTTATAAATTCTATTCAATTCATAAAAATATATAAATTTTTATTTTTATTCTACAGTTACACTTTTAGCAAGATTTCTTGGTTTATCAATGTCACAACCATTAGTTTTAGCTACGTAATAAGCGATGAGTTGACATTTGATTATTACTAAAATAGGTTCTATAAACTCTGATACTTTTGGTACTGTAATTAGTTTTTTATAAATACTTTTATCATCTATGTTTTGATTACTAATAATAATACTCATAGCACCTCTAGCACATACTTCTTTGATATTACTAAGTGTTTTTAAGGCTATTAGATCATCGGTTATAATACTAACTACTGGAGTGTCTTCCTCAATTAAACTAATAGTACCATGTTTTAATTCACCCGCGGCATAAACTTCACTATGTAAATAACTTACTTCTTTTAACTTAAGAGATGCCTCCATACATAAGCTATAATCAATCTTTCTTCCTAAATAGAAAATATCTTTTTTATTATGTATCATATTAGCTACTTCTTTTATATCGTTAGTATCTGCCAAAACTTTGGTTATTTCTGTTTCTAATTCGTTATATAATTTTATATCATTTTCTTCTATCAAATTATTTTTTAATCCCAAATAAAATGCTATCAAAGACAAAACAATAAATTGACAAGAAAAAGCTTTAGTTGTAGCTACTGATATTTCGGGCCCTGCCTTTGTATAAATAACTTTATCTGCCTCCCTAGCAATAGATGAACCTAATACATTTACTATGGCTAAGGTATCAATATTTTTTTCTTTTACTTGTCTTAAGACGGCTAAACTATCTGCCGTTTCACCTGATTGACTGATTAAGATTATTAAATGCTTCTTAGTATAAAAATGTTCAGTATAACGATATTCTGATGCGATTTCTACATTTACTGGTATTTTTCCATATTTAGTAATTAAACTTTTACCAACTAGGCCTACATGATAACTACTACCACAACCAATAATATCAATACCTGTATAATCTTCTAAACCCGTTAGCAATGCTTTTAATTCATTAATATTTAAATATTTATTGATTGTTTTTGTGATTACATCTTTTTGTTCATAAATTTCCTTTAGCATAAAATGATCATAGCCATTTTTCATAGCACTATCGATGTTACCCTCAAAAGTAAGTAATTCTTTATTTATTACTTTTTCATCATTATAGATAGTTACTTTATCTTTTTCTAAAATAGCGTATTCATCATTATCTAATAAATAATACTTATTAGTATATTTTAAAATAGCTGGTACATCACTGGCTATAAAATTACCATTTTCACTTACACCAATAATTAAGGGACTATTTTTACGAATAGCATATAACTTATCTTCACCTTCTATTAATATTCCCAAAGCATAACTTCCTATTAAATAATCTTTTAGACTATTTAATATCTTAATCATATTATTATCGTTATTATATAGATAATCAATTAAAGCCGCTACAACTTCACTATCAGTTTCACTAACATAACTATAATCTTTTATTTTCTTTTTTAATTCTTCATAATTTTCAATAATACCGTTATGAACAAGTGCTACTTTACCACTTTGATGGGGGTGACTATTTATTTTACATGGTTTTCCATGTGTTGCCCATCTAGTATGACCAATTCCTAAATAGCTTTCTTCATCCATATTAATTATTTCTTTTAAATTAGCTATCTTTCCTACTTCTTTTTTAATTTTTATTTTATTATTTATCATATAGGCAATACCACTACTGTCGTATCCCCTATATTCAAGTGATTCTAAACCACTAATGATGTTAGGTATACATTTATCTTTTCCAATATACCCAATAATTCCACACATATAAAAAACCTCCATACAAAAAAATATGGAGAATTATTTTTTGTTACAATATTGATTTTGCTTTTTTAATAATTCTAACGTTTCCATTATTGCGTAGTAACATCCGCCGAATATTTCGATAGTTACTATCCTCGTCATCCATATAGGACCTGGCGCTAACTTTATTCTATCCTTTCTATAATAAAGCTTTACTACATTATATGATAAACTTTAAAATTTGTCGAATAACTTATTTTATTTATTATTTAATTGATTTAATTTTTCTATGTTTAATTCTGCTGATTTTGGAATGTTTCTTTTTTATTTAAGTCTTTCATACTCTTTCACAAAATTATTCTTAATCAATATTTTATCAAAATATATCTATCCTTCTAATTTTTTTATATCCTCAATAGATAAACCTGTATATTTCGATATCAGCTGATAATCATTTGTATCCTTTAACATATTCTTAGCTATTTCTGATTTTTGTTGTGCAATTCCTTGCTCAAGTCCATCTTTATAGGCTATCTTCTTTTCTGTATTTTGAATTAATCTTTGGTCTTCTTCATAACTCATAAAACTTTGAAATGTCTCTTGATTATTTAAGTCTGTTACTTGTTTTTCATACTCTTTCACAAAATCATCTCCAATCGATATCTTATCTAGGTTACCTTCGTCTAAATCAAGCATTATTAAATGCTTGTATTCATTAACCTTTTTTCTATCTGAATTGTACCAATAATCTGTGATTTTGTCCATATTGAATTCAATGATTTCAAAGTTTTCTATATACTTATTTTTATTTTCATCCATTACATGATAATAACTTATATCTTCTCCATTTTTACTTAATCCATATGTGAAATCAATATGTAAAAACTTAGTTATATAGTCATATTCACTACCACGTACTACTTTCCTAGAATAAATATTAGTAAAATAAATAAAATTTCTAGTATGTAAATAATCTGCATAGTTACAATTTAATTCTATATGTAAATATTCTTCATCTGCTTTCACTAATAAATCAACTGTTTTAACTTTATCTACTGTACTAACTACTGGTAATTCACTTCTTAAAAATTCTATAATTTCTATATTCTTTTTTAATATTCTAGATAGTAATCCTTTTAATAAAACAGTATTATCTTCATTACAGAAGATAGTTTTAAATACACGATCATATTTAGCTGTATAAAACTTTGATGCCATATTTCACCTCCTTAGGTCTCATAATAGCAGATTAAAAATTATCTAGCAAATGACCAATTTTATAAATTTAAGCCAAAACAAAAACCAATTTTAATTTTTCTTTATAAGAAATTTTTAAAATTGGTTTTATAAATTCTATTCAATTCATAAAAACATATAAATTTTTATTTTTTAATTAAATCTTTTATAAAATAAACTAGCATTAAAATAATTCTACTAATGAAAGCAGTAACTTTTAATAAAGCTCTTTCGAATAAATTAGCATGATTATATGTTTTTTGAAAGTAATACTGACTTTTCTTTTGAAGCTTTAATTTTTTTATTTTCTTGACATTCTTGTCAATAGATACTGAATGATTATGAATAACAATAATATTATTGGCTATCAATTCTTTTTTATTAATACTTAACAGTTTTTTGGCTAAAATATTTTCCTCATAATAGAGAAAAGTATTTTCATCTAAATAGTTGATAGTTTCCAAAATATTTGATTTCATTAAAAAGAAGCACCCACTAGCTACATCTACATAACTTGTATCATTATTATAATGTTCTTCTTTATAAAATACATATTTTTTTCTAAAGAAACGGTGAACATAAATTAAATTCATCATGCTGTCTAATATAGGTCCAGGATTTTTCCATCCTCTATTTAAATGACCCTTCTCTAAAATAGTAGGTGCTACTAAACCAACATCTTTTTTATCCAATAAACTTATTAATTCTTTTAAATCTTCCTCTTTATCAATAATAATATCACTATTAGAAATAATAATATTACATTTGCCCAATTCTTTAATTAAATGTTTACTGGCTTCATTAATTGCATAGGCATATCCTTTATTTTCTTCATTAATAACTACATCAATTTTAGTGGATGATAATTTTTTTAATCTTTTAATAATATCTGTCTTAGAATGATTATCATAAATAATAATTTTATCTAAAATTTTATAATTTTTTACGTTGTCTATTAAACTTTTAACTGATTCATAGTCATTATAATGGATAATTATTAGTCCTGTTTTCAATTTAATCACCTGTCTTACTTCGTGCAATAGCTAGAGCAAAATAAACACTAACTGCTGGATATATTAATACATGTCCTGATGTTAGAGATACGATTATTAATAAAATTAATGATATTTTATCACACTTATTTATTTCTTTCCAATTAATATTTAAACTAATACTGCCTATAAATAATATTAATCCTAGTATACCGTATCTAAATAAAATATCAAATATATCTATTTCAACTAATTTTATATCATTATTACTGATACCTATACCTAATAATAATTCTTTAGTATCCTGATTTTTATAATAATTAAAGTTATCATTTAGAAAAGTTAATCTATCATTATAAACTATTCTATTTACAAATTCTAAGGAAAAAATATTATCGACTTTAAAAAAATCTTGCTGTACTAACATATTTTGATAGGTTCTAGTTTTGGTAAACATAAAACATCCCATTACCATCACAATAATAAGACATAACGTAAATATTGCTTTTACCTTTCTTGTTTGTTTTAGTAAAATATTTCTTTCTTGCCATAAGAGATAAAATACAGTAAAAATAATACCACCCATTAATACTTTGGTTCCCATTAGTAGGCTAGCAGCCATACTTCCTAGAATAATCAAAACTAATATTAGATATTTTTTTCTTTCTTTAAAATAACTAGTAACAATAGGAAGAAGACAAACTATAATAGCACTAAACTCATTAATAGATGAAAATAGGCCTTTAAAACCACTCTTACCATCTGTTGGTAAATAAGCATCAGAACCAATTTTTAAAACATATGATAATAGATAAATTCCTAAATAAGTAATTAAAATAATAGATTCAATTTTGTTTTTTTCAACTGTAAATATATAATTTTTAAAAAATAAGATTGACACCGGTAAATATAAAAATTTTAAAGTTGATGAAATGGTTTCTGTTATTCCAAATTTTAAATAAAAATACTGATATATACTGCTAATAATACTAAATATAAGTAATGATATTAAAAATTTAAGTTCCTTTTTTTTAATAAACAAGTATACTGTTATACTGGCTAAAAATAAACTTCTTATAATAATACTAAATGGTAAATTTAAAAAACTAGCAACATCCAAAATAGGATTTAACAGTAAAAAAGCGATAACTAAATAATTTATTTTTTTATTCATGCTTATTCTCCTGGTAAGTTAAATAATGATAGTATAATTCACTTCCATTATTTTCTTCATTTAATACATATTTAATATCATTATCCTTTAGATTGTAGATAACACCATTCATACCATTAATATTTACTAATATTTCTTTACTTCTTAAATTACTTAAATCTTTAGTAATCTTAATACTATTTTTTAATGTATAGTAACTATTACCAGCTAATGGAATTAAAGTGTTGATAATAATAATACTTAAATAAACTATGTTAATAAGTTTGCGATTATTATATTTAAATAGTATATATACTGCTAAAATAATGAATAGGTAAAAATGAGGTGTATAGCGTGCCCACCAAGACTCACTCATAACAATCATTAAAGTAACGGTTATAGCTAAAGTATATAGGATCCAACTTTCTTTTTTGTATTCTTTATAATATCTTATTAGAATAATAATACTACATAGTAGTAAACCACTGAAGAATATTCCCCAACCACTAATTCTTAAATCATTAGAGCAAGCTGGTGTTAGTTCACTTTTATAAATAGTAAATGGTATTTTTAAATCGGTGTTATCATTTTCTCTTAGATTATTAGCTTTAGAAAATGTTCCATAGAATAATTTTTCTAGATTATTCATTTTTAAAAATTTCTGTGGCTGCTGTGCTGTAATTATATCTTCACCATTTTTATCATATAAAGGAAAGAATGGATTACTATGGTCTATAGTATTTTTAATATATGTTGGATAACCCACTATTAATAATGATATTACGAATGTGGGAATATAGATAATTACTAGTTTTTTAAATATTTTTAAAAACTCTTTATTTTTATAACTTTTATATAAATATCTACATACAAACAAGAAACTAAATACAAGTAAATATCCTAAACCATTAAACTTCGTATTGGCTAAAATAATAAATGTTAATATATAAAATAGCCAAGTTTCTTTATCAGCTAGATTATAATCTAATTTAATTAAAAATAGAATTGATAAAAATAAATACATGCATACTAATTGGTCATTATAGTATGTAAACATTTGTGACGCTGTTATAGGATTTATAGTAATTAATAGTGCTAAAATAAAAGATTTCTTCTTATCTAATACTAATGATATACTGGTAAACATAAATCCAAATACTATATACATACTAATTAAATTCATAGCCTTACCTGATTCAATGTTATTAGTTAGGCTATAGAAGTTACTAGCAATAATCCAATTAGCTTTGGCATAATGGTCAGTCCAAATACTATATTCAGTTAATGCACTACTTGGATCATTTCTCTTTTCTATAAAATCTTTACTTGATTCATAAACGGGATTAAATCCCTCTTTTAGTACTCCTACTGCATCTTTATGATAAGTATTACCATCGCTGGAACGATCGTACATAAAACTAGATATTAAAGTACTTGCTGTTACTATTAATAAAGAAATAACTATTACTTTGATAATATCACTAATACTATCTTTCTTTCTCAATAAATAATAAAATACTGTAGTTATAATGATAAATATTGGTAAATGAAATCTAGTTAAACTAACTTTACATATAAACAATAAAGTTGTTCCTATTAGAATGGTACTCATTAGTATTAGAAGATAAATACTTGTGTCTTTTATTTTTTTCATATTAACTACACATTCCTTTCGCTTCGTTCAAGGCACACATAGTGATGAAAACTATTTTTGTTTTCAGACTATCACTACTTTCTATATTTTATTTTAACATAATATATAGAAAAAAAGTTAATGTTTTTTATACATTAACTTTGTGATTAATTACGTACGGTTCTAAAATAGTCGCTAATAATAAATTTATTATTTAAATCTATTTTTTTTCTAATAGTTTTTATAGTTTCATCTACGCTTGAGTCTTTAGTTTCCTTATTATTACCATCATAGAAAGTATTGCCATCATAGAATGTATCATTTGAGAAATAAACAAAATTATCATGATTACTACTAAATACATTAGTTCCAATATAATAGTTAGGGTTATAATCTATTCCCATCATATATAATAGTGTTGGTAAAATATCAGCAGTATCCATAAGGGTATCAATATTTTCATGTTTTAAATCGGAACTCCATATTACTAATGGTACTTTTTGAAGTAAGTAATCATTATTAGTATTTTTATATTTTTTAATAGATGCTTGATCACCATAACCATATGCATAATGATCGGTAGCTAATACTAAAACGGTATTATCTAATAAGTTATCTTCTTTTAATCTTTCAATTAATACTCTTAACATCTCATCTGTTTCACGAGCTAGATTGCGAATACATGATAATTCTTTATTACCTTCTACATTTAGATTATAAGGATTACTTGTACATCTATCATTGGTATCATCATATGGAACATGAGCAGAATAAGTAATTATGAAACTAAAGAATGGTTCCTCTCTTACTATTAAATTATATGTTTCGTCATTTTTAACCAGGCTACTGTCATTATAATAATTGTAATCAGTATGGTTAATATTTTTCATATCAGATAGAGCATAATGCTTATCATAACCAAGTGCTTCATGGAAATAGGTTCTATTATAAAAGTTACCTGTGTTGGTATGAATAGATATAGCACTATAGTTATTAGCTTTTAATTTATTAGCAATTGATTCTGAAAAATCATTTTTATCGTAATTATAAATGGCTTTACTATTATTAACAGCATATAAACCTGTATTCATAGCAAATTCAGAATTAATAGTTTGTCCACCACCAAATGCTGGTGAATAACGATTAGTGAAGTTTAATCCTGTTTGCTCTAAATTATATAAAGTTGGCATTACATCCTTGGTTACTAGCCATGAATCAACTGATTCCATTAAAATGTAAATAACATTCTTTCCTTTTAAGGTGCCATAATAATCACTATCATTTTTATTATTCATGGTAGGTGATGATAATTCATTATTTTCGTTTAGTTCTTCATTTATTTCATCAATTATTTTTCCTTTATTTAATAAAATGTTATCTTTAAAGTATAAGTAAGTACTTCTAAATAATAATTCATATATACCACTTACTTCTAAACTTTTATTCTGATTGTTGAAATCTAAGTAGATGTTTTTAGGTTTATATGATGCTTCCCATGTTAATGGATCGGTAGCTTTTCCTAATTTGTGAACAGCTAACATTCTGGTACCACTTACCAATGTTACAGTTGCTAAAATTAAACATATATAATAATATTGATTTTTATTTATTTCATCTGTTTTCTTTATTAAATATAAAGTAATTCCCATACATAATAGAGATATAATAATTACCAATATAATTTTAAAACTAGTCTTACTAATGGCATATAAAAAATAATCACTACCCTCTTTTGTTAGTAAAATATCACTAAAAGTAAAGAAACGTTTTAAAATACTAAAGTGTAAATATTCAGCATAAACAAGTATATTACTTATTATTACTAAAATACTATATGTAATCATTTTAGCTTTTTTAGGAAGAAGATATAAAATTCCAATAAACAAAAATATCCAACTAAAAGTAAATAAATTAGATGAATAATGAATCCAATGATAAAATCCAACATATTGATTAGAAAATATTCTTATGGATAAATCTAAAATATAAAATGATGCAAACATTCCAGCCATGATAAATAAATTTCTTACAATGATATTATTTAATAACATCTTTATTTTTTTCATATACAACACTCATTTCTAATAATGTTATTATAACATAAATATTTTTAGTTATAAAACATTTCACTTAAATTTCATTTTTTACCATATTTATACCCATATGTATAACTATTAATTTTAGAAACTTGTTAGAATTAATTTATTATTATATAATATTTATAGAATAGAGGGATGTTATGAATAAAGATTATGATGGTATTGGACTTACTAAAAAAGAAAGATTCTTACAATTATTTACTTATTTTTGTTTAGCTTTTGCTTTTGTTTCTACTATTACTAATATGATTTATACTATTCTAAATAGTAGTAACCTAGCTAATCAAATTATTAGTGTTATTGGAGTTATATTGCTTTCTATATTTTCAGTTTTATATCTAGTTATGGGTATGTTTGCAAGTAGTAAAAAAGCTAAAATATTTGTGATTATCGGTTCTATCTTTTTGGCTTCTTACAGTTTGATTCAAGTTATAGTTGGAATTATTCCAAAGGATTTAGTACCTGATTTTACAGGTAAAGATATTAAAGAAGTTGTTAGTTGGGCAAATGATAGAAATATTTTAGTTGAACAAGAGTTTGAAAATAGTGATAACGTTTCAAAATATATGATTATTAGTCAAGATGTTAAGGAAGGTACTTCTACTAAAAAACTTAAGAAGTTGAAAGTTATAGTTTCAGATGGAATTAATATAAACAAGGAAACTGATGTTACTAATATGGTGGGATGGAAGTTAGATGATGTAGTTAAATTTATTGATGATAATCATTTAACTAATGTTACTATTAAGTTCGAATTTAATGATAATGTTGATAAAGATATTATTTTTGAACAAAGTGTGATAGCAGTTATTAAGAGAAATGAACCTGTTACTTTAAAGAGCTCTTTGGGAAAAGAAAAAGAATTAAAGAGTACTACTCTTGATAATTTGGTCGGAAAAGATTTGTTTCATGCGCTAGTTTATTTAGGAAGAAATAATCTTAAATATAAAATTGAATATGCCTATAGTGATGATGATGAAGATATTGTTTTAAAACAAAGTATTTCTAAATGGACAGTTATTAGTCCTAATGATAATGATGTTATAACTTTAACAGTATCAAGAAAAGATAATATTACAGTTTTAGATTTTAGTAATATGAGTGCTAATGAGATTACTAATTGGGCTACCAATAATAGATTGAAAGTTGAATTTTCTTATGAGTATGATGAAAAAATTAAAGAAGGAAAGGTTGTTTCTTATACCCCTGGTAAGGATAGCTCAATTAAAGTTGGTGCTACAATTAAAGTAGTTATTTCTAAAGGTCAAATTTATATGATTGATTTTACTAATGTTGAAGATTTTATTAGTTGGGCAAATGATAACAATATAACTTATACTATTGATTATAAGTTTAGTAATACAGTAGAAAAAGGTAAGCTTATTTCTTCTACTCATAATATAAGACAACTAATTAAGAATAATGATACTATTAAATTAGTGGTTTCACATGGTGGTAATTCTATAGTTCCTAATCTACTTGGTATGAGTTATGATGATGCTGTTAATAGTTGCAGCAAGGCAAATATTATATGTAAATTTATATATCAGAATGATGATAAAACGGGAGTTGTAGTTAAGCAATCGATGAGAAGTGGCAGTAATGTACCTAATAATACAACAGTAACTGTTACAATAGGAAAAGAGGATTAATTATAATCCTCTTTTCTTTCTGGCATATTATCTATTCTAAGTAGTAATTGTTTAGTATCTATAGGATGTTCTAGTGAATAGTTGTTTAAATAAATTGTATACCTTTTTAAGTCTTCCTCTACATTATGAAAATACTGTTTTTGATAGTTGCTTAACCATATTGGTAGATATACAACCCCTATATTAAATTTTCTAGCTAATTCTATAATACAATAATTATGTTGAGCTAATAGAATAGGAATGTAATCATCTATTTTGAGATTTTTAAAATGTTCATTTACAAATCTTTCATGATTGTCACTATGTAACTTACCCTCATATATTATTGTTTCATCTTTATCAGTCAAAAAAATCGTTTTAGCTTTCATAAAAGTCTCCTATAGCTAAAACGGTTTATTTATTTATTTTTCTGTTTTTTCTTTTTTACTTGATGATTTTTGCTTTGTTTCTTCTGCAACTATTTCAGATTTTTTACTTTGTTTTAGCTGTCTATTCTTGTTTCTTGTAATTAGTAAAACTATTATAACAACTAACAATAATATTGACAAGCCTGACATTCCTAATATAACTATTTTGTATTCTTGAATGATTTTATCAAAACTGTTATTCATGTTATTAATTAATTCATCAAAATAGATTTGAATACTATTTTCCTTCATATTATATAGGTACCAGTTTTTAGTATTATCCTCTATATTAATTCCGTAAATTAGTACATAATCCTTATTAATATTATTTTGAAGAACATCATATTCTTGTTCATTAATTACTACTTTAGTTTTTGTATAACCATCTTTTAATTCATTATCATTTTCAAAAATAATAGTTTGAGTTTTAGAGGTTAGAGATGAATATTTCTCTAATTTATCCGTTTCAGCATTGTATTTATATAAATATATGACACCATTATCATCTTTTAGACCAATTAAAGTTAAATTAAGCTTTTCATTATAAAATGCTGGAATTTCAGTATCATCTATCGTAGTTTTAGTGTCTACAAAAGATTCAGGTTTAGTAAGCACACTACCTCTTTTGATAACAGTATAATTTTTACCATCAATTACTTTAGTAATAGGGTTACTGTCTTTTACAATTACATTAACAGTATATATTTTACTACTTCCTGTTTCTGATGTAACTTTTACTTCAAATTTATTATCGCCTTCTACTACATCTTTATCACCAGTACCAGAGATAGAGGCATAACCATCTTCTTTAGCTGCATTTATAGTTACTTTTTCTACATTTGATTCAACATTTACTGTATATTCTAAAGTATTTTTATTAAAAGAAGGACTTAAATCATAACCAGCAACACTTAAACTTTTTAAGTTATTATTAGTAGATTTTTCACGTGGCTTAACGACATTAACAGTTTTAGTTCCACTTATATTGACTTTTTCTCTTTTACTATTTGAAATAGCACCAGACATTTTAAAAGTTATTGTTCCTATACCATTAGATTTGCAAGTAACGCTTAATTGTTTAGTAGTATCAGAATTGGCAACATCAACAAAGCTTTTGGTACACCCAGTAGTATTACCAGATGAGGTTATTTTTACATCCCATCCCATTGTCTCTTTTAAAGTAACTGTTGCTGTTACACTATTTCCATTAACAATACTATTACTTGAAACAGTAAGTGTTGCTGATGGACTAGCGTTAACTATAGTCATTCCTAAAAAGTTAAATATTATTCCGAATAATAGATATTTTATCTTTTTCATTTTTACTCCCCTTTTTATTTGCTTAATAAGTACTGTTTTATGACAACTAAATCAATTACGTCTACGCTTCCTTCGTTATCAAAATTAGCTGCCTGTAGATATACACCTACACATGGTATTGTTCCTAATAAATGTTGCTTTAAGGCAACTAAGTCTAATACATCTATATCACCATTACCATCTATATCACCAGGTATTAGTACAATTAGTGTTTCAGTAATACCAGAAGTTATATTTACTTTCATTCCAGTTCCAATATTTCCACCTGTTATAGTATTTCCATTTGCATCTGTTATAGTAATTACACCACCAGTATTAATTAAATTGTTTTTAACTGTTTCTATTGGAGTGTTAGGAGTTATTCCTGAGATTATACCATTATTATATTGATACTTAGCATCACTTACGATAGCAGAGATCTTTTTAGGTTCTGGAACAGGTTCAGGTGTAGGTTCAGGATCTGGTGTTGGTGTTGGCGTTGGATTATTTTTATTATCATCGCTAGGAATGTCAGGATATTTCGTATCATTTATTCTTAAAAAGTAAGCTGCTGGAACATAAACGAATGAACTATTCCAAAGATAATTTATTCTAGGATTACTTTTAGAATCTCCTATATAATTCAAATTAATATCTAGAGTTGGATCACTTTGAACTTTATACCAAATATTATTACCATTTACACTTGGTCCTTCAACCTCACCTACTACTGCTACAGCACTACCACTTATGCGATATTGATAGTATTCGGTATAAACATTATCACCATTTGGATCTTTTTTAGCATACACTGTATTGTTGTAATCACCATTTAAAACAGCTGTAGCTATACTATTGTGATCTTGAAAGTCAAAACTTTTATCAAGTGCATAATAAATACTAGCTGCCTTTTCTCCCCAAAATGGATCTGAAGCATAGTTAACATTTAACCCTTGACCTTTATTTCCAAGATTTGCGCCTTTATAATGCCAGTCACCTGTTTGAACATAACCATATGACAACCATCCATAAGCATAATTATTAATACAGTCTTCTACACTAGCAAAAACACTAGCTGAACTACCTGGTGATGAATCAACTGCGTTTAGACCAAATAAATTATTTTTATTCATAGCAATATTACTTGTTCCAGTTCCTGATTCATTAACTCCTATTGCCATCATCAATACAGCATTTATACCATAATTATTTTGAGCACTTATAAAATATTCACCTGATGATCTCATTTTTGAATCACGTGTACCTATTCTCATTTCAATATATTGGTTTATATTTTCAGCTGTATAGTTAGTTTTAGTACGGAATGATAAATACTGGTAATAATTATAATAAGGTTTATCTTTATTAACAGCATTATTATAATTATTATTTTTATAATCATTAATTAAAGTTTTCATATCAGTATAAAAGTAATGTCCATCATAACTATAATAAATACCAGGATCTAGCATAGTTGGCTTTTTATCAAAGCTATAACCACTTTGACTTTTGGCTCCATAAACATAGATTGGAAAATAATGGTATATCTCATCATTAGTTACTTTATAGTATTGAGGAGTTGTAGCCCAAATAAGTGGCACAACATAATATAATTGTAGTCCAGTTTCATCATATAAGTTCATCCAACCTGTAAGACCAGATATTTTTATTTTTACTCTCTTAGTATTATAATCATAATCTATTAAAACAGCCTCATCAGGAGTACCACCTTTTATATAACCATTAGTAACATTAGAATTTTTGTCTATATAAGTATTAGTAACTTTTCTAGGATGATTACTAGGATACCCTATTTCGTAATCAATAACGGCATATTTAGCATCTATAATTAAACCTGATTCAATAATAACTAAGTTATCATCATCAGTGGTATTCATTAAATTTTTAGCTTCTTCATATGTTTCATGGCAACTAATACTTTCTAGGCTGCCATCTTCCTTGGCTGTAGCAAGCTCAATTTTAGGACAAACAGCACGAGATACAATCTCTTCTGGTCTTAAAGCATTAACTTTAGGTAAGTATAAAAATAAACATAAAGCAAAAAAGATAAACAATTTCTTTTTCATACGTTTATTCACATCCTTTCCCATTGTTACTCAACTATATTATATCAACATTTATAATTAAAGTACATAAATCGACTATTTATTTTTTAAATATTTACATTATAAGTACTAATAAATGTAAACATTCTTTTTTATTTTTTTACTAAATTGTATAAAGATAATAAATTGGGTATAATGTAAATAGAGATGATAAGGATGAAGACAATAAAAAAGAAAAAAACAACTTATAGCTTTAATAACTTACTTATACTATTAGTTTTAATTAGTAGTATTTTTTTAATATATCATATTTTATTACTTGGACCAATTGAACCTACTATTCGTTACATTATTATTGGATTTATTATCTTAATTAATTTTGCATTTTTTATATTTAAAAAGGGAAAGTCAAAAAAACTAGCTATGTTTTTAATGATAGTGTTCCTACTTGTAAATATTATTGGGTGTTATTCTATTAATAGAGTTTATAGTCTTATTGATTCTATTAATAAAAATAAGATTATCTATTCTTCTAGTTTGATTACATTAAAGGATAATGATATTCAAAGTATTGATGATGTTAGTAAATACAAAATCGGTTTAATAAATGATACTTTATCGGTAGACAACTATATTATAGCTAAAGAAATAATCGATGATGAAGAGCTAAGTAAAGATAATGAAATAGTTAGTTATGATGACTATTTTATGATGCTTAAAGATTTATATAATAAAAAAATTGATTTAATGTTTGTTACTAGTGATTATACTACTTTATATCAAAATACAGAGGGTTTTGAAGATATTGGTAGTCAAGTTAAAGTTATATTAGAAAAAGATAAGACAATAAAAAAAGAGACATCTACTGCTTCTATTTTAGCTAATGGTTCTAGTATGAAGCCTTTTTCAGTATTGCTTATGGGTGTTGATTCAGAAAAAGACGGTCTTAAAAAAAATGCTTATGCTAATGGTGATGGATTGATAGTTATTACTTTTAATCCTGAAACTCTAAATGTTACAATGATGTCAATACCAAGAGATAGTTATGTTCCTATTAGTTGTCGCAATAATGTTAATAATAAACTAACGCATGCTGGTTGGTTTGGAACTGATTGTATGATTAAAACAATAGAAAACGTTTTTAATATTGATATTAATTATTATGTAAAGGTTAACTTTAAAGGTGTTGTTGGGATAGTTGATGCTTTGGGTGGAGTTAATGTTGAAGTTCCTAAAAAGTTATGTACAGATGATTCTAATAGACAGGGAAAAATATGTATAGATGGTGGTATGCAAACACTTAATGGAGAGCAGGCATTGGTACTTGCTAGAAATAGATATGATTTAAAACTTGGTGATATAGGACGTGGATATAATCAGCAATTATTATTAAAGGGATTACTTAATAAAATGACGGAAGTACGAGATGTTAATACATTATTAAATATTTTGGAGAAAGTTTCTAATAATTTAGATACTAATTTGACTACTGAAGAAATATTATCTTTTTATAATATTTTTAAAGATATTTTGGCTTCACGTAAATATCAAAGTAATAATGATTTTATTAATATTACTCAAATAAAATTGGCTGGTACTGGTAAAAAAATATATTTTAAAAATTTGAATATGAATTTATGGTGTTATTTACTTGAAGATAATAGTGTTAAGAATGCCAGTAAGGAAATGAATATTAATTTAGGTAAGGAAGATGCTACTTTGATTAAGACTTTTGCCTTTAAACCATAATATTTGTTTACATTTTAATTCTAAAAATATGTCTAATTATGTATTATATAGTATGGATGATAGATTAAAAAAATTAAATGATATTAAAATAGAAAATATGGTATGGCTTATTTATATTGGAATAATTGCACTTAGTTGGTATGCTAATACTAAAGAAAAAGAATATCTACTATATGATAATCAGACTAGCAAAAAGGAATATCAAAATTTACTTATTATAATTTTTACTATTCTACTAGTTATTTATTACCACTTTGCTAAAAGTAGTTATGAGGATGTACAAAATTTAACACAATTTGATTCAGAAAAAAAGAAAACATTAACTAAGTTTTCTTTTATAGGCTCATTTCTTATATTAATTAGCGGAATTATATTTTTAGGATTAGCTATAGCGGATGATGATATAGATATCGAACTAGCATTTAATTAAGTTCTTTATTTTATTATTTCTTGTATAGGAACTATATTAATACTCTTGAATGTTAGATGGTAGAAATATCCATCTTTTTTGTTAACATTTTTTTGGCTTTCTAATTTTTAATGTAGAGATTGCTACATTTTTTCATTTACTTTCACAAAATTATCCTTAATCAATATATTTTAAAAATATATCTATCCTTCTAATTTTTTTATGTCTTCAATGGATAAACCTGTATATTTTGATATCAGCTGATAATCCTTTGTATCCCTTAACATATTCTTAGCTATTTCTATTTGCTTATTTTGGGAACCTTGTTCAATTCCTTGTTCAATCCCTTGCTCAAGTCCGTCTTTATAGGCTATCTTCTTTTCTGTATTTTGAATTAATCTTTGGTCTTCTTCATAACTCATAAAACTTTGAAATGT
>CAKPDJ010000028.1 GCA_934148875.1 uncultured Bacilli bacterium | reverse complement strand
ATAACCATTTTCCTTACATTTACCTAAGAAATAATTATATACAAATCTTGTACAACCAAATGTTTTATGAACTAATTTTTTTTGATTATCAGTTAAATACATTCTAAATTTATAAGCTTTATACATGATGATATCCTCCATTGATGGTTATGTCCTACTATTATAAAAATAAAACATACGTTTGTCAATGCAAATATATCATTTTGTATGCAAAAAGGAAATTATTTATGAAAAAACAAAAAGATTAAAGGTTTTAACTTTAACTTTTCTGATGTAGTCTTAATTCTATTGAGGCGTTTTTATTTAAAAATAATCCAAACGCACTTTCCTTATATACAAAAAAAGGTCAACAAATTTGACCTTTAAAAATATCTAAAACAGTTATATTAATCAACCATTATCCATTCCTGTAAATACTTAATCTCACTATCACAATATTCACAACGTCCACTAGTAACATCAATAGAACTACCACAATTATGACATTTAATAATGTTTGCACCATCCAAAATTTGCATAGTTTCATTTTCGTGTCTTTCCAAAACAAACACATCATCAATATATTTTGAAATCAGCTTATTATTTTCATAGTAAATAATTCGTACATATGCCTTTACTTGAACATGAAGCTTATTGTTTCTACTAAAATCATTAAATGATAAATAATCAAGTATATCATAATCAACAATATTATCTTTTTGATAATACTTTTTACTCACTTCATAATTCAAATTGTTATAAAAAGTTTTCTTATCAATATTAGTTCTATTCCAAAAGTCTATTTGTTTTTGGTTTTGCTTATCCTTATACTTCTTTATAGGTGAAAGAATAACATAAGCATCTAAAACATAGAAAAAATAATATAAAACTAGTGATAAAATAAAACCATAAATAAAGACCTTATATATATCATAATTATTAAAAGTTCTAGAAGTGCCTTTAATAAATATAAAACTTAAAATAATACTAATTATTAAATCAATTATAGCTGTTACAATTCTATAAGTAGTATTTCTAAGTACCCTATCATAATGATATTTACTTCCCAAATCTTTATTTTGATAATCAATATTATAATGAGTACCACAATAAGGACAACCATTTATAAAATCTTTTAATTTAGCCATCATTCCACAGTTAGGACACTTGTAATCATTATTTTCCTGACATGAATTAATAAAAGTATATTCTATCCTAGAATCAAATAGTTTTTCAGTATGAACAAGTTTATTATTTATATAGTAGTTTTTTTCGCATCTTATACCATTTTCTATATCATCATTATAGCTGTTATCAGTATTTCTCTCTAAAATGTTATTTCCAACTATATATTTAGTTTTAATATTTATTTTATATTTAGCTAATTTATCATTATGAAACTTTTCAGATATTAATGCCATATCTTCACACCCTATCTATTATTATTGTTGTTATTATTATTGTTGTTATTATTGTTGTTGTTAGATGAAGAACCACCCCTATAATTACTACCAGAAGATGGTGTATAATGAGGTATTATTTTAAATGAACTATTACTCATTATAATACCATCTATATTACTAGAATTACAACTTGTTTTTATTAATGCAACATCGTTACTATTAGCCCCACCCTTCTTAATTAAAGAAATAGTATCAGTACCACATTTAACTACCCCATTCTTATTATCAGTTAAAAACTTATATATAATATCCAAATCATTTAATGTTAAATTATAATGTTTAGTTAAATCAATACATCTTTTTTTTCTAATTAATTCTTCATATGTAACTGCCTCGT
The DNA here is from genome assembly GCA_934148875.1 of uncultured Bacilli bacterium. Classification (GTDB taxonomy): domain Bacteria; phylum Bacillota_I; class Bacilli_A; order RF39; family UBA660; genus Alloscybalousia. The sequence goes on along the minus strand of CAKPDJ010000028.1, from coordinate 15,903 downwards.
TATTCATTATTTCATCTCCTTATCTATATAATAAAACTCAATATTTTGAAATGGCAAATTAATAGCTTGAATATGATAATAAGCATTATTTTTTTGTTTTGTATAATGATAATCTCTAAGTGCTGATGTAGTAAAAAATATATTATTAGCATTATCTATAGAATATTCATTTTTATATTCTTTAATCAAATTAGATATATCATACATATAGTAATCTTCTTTATCAGATTTAATATGTTCTAAAACGCCTTTATATATTTGGGTAGTATTAACATGTCTTTGTTTAGTTCTATTCTCATCACCATAAGTTATCAAATCACCACTTAATATCATAATATACAAAGAATTGTTTTCCGGATAATCACACACCTCTTCTATTAAATTTTTTTTCATATATATTTTTATACTACTATCAGGAGTAATATATATAAAATCTCTTGTTTTTTTGATAATTTGTGACTCCAATTTATATTCTTCATCATCCACATTTAAAATAAAACTATTACCATCATAAATATATTGTAAACTACTATCACTAGAAATAATGTTATCTAAACTTGGATAATCGCTTTCTACTTTATTTGGTATATAATCACTTGAATCTTCTAGTCTCATCTTACACACATATCTATATACAGTATCATCATTATATTCATCTTTTAAATAATTTCTGTCTTGATACATTTGCTGTTGTAATTTGCAGGTATAACTTTTATTAGAATTGTAATTATTCTTAACAAAAGGACAACCAGTTTTACACAAATACAAATAACCACATTCAATACATTCTTTATTTAGAGGTTGTTTGTTATGATTAATAAATATCTTGTTATATGCAGTATCAAGAATTTCCTGAACAGTATTTACATAAATATTACCATAATAATAATTACTATTCTTTTGTCCTCTTACACATGAATATATATCTCCATTTTTTTCAAGTAGGAAAAATTTTTCACCACAATTATCACAGTTAGAACAATATTCTGGACCAAATTCATCAAACCATGGTCCATTTACGCCATAATCTAAATCAGTTCCATCAAATTCCTCATGCATTCTCTTATAAAATAATAACTGTTCTTCTTCACTAATATGATGAAGAATACCATTTGAGTTATAATCAAAACCAATCATAAAATTAAAATCATTCATGTCAAGACACGTATTTTTATGTAAAAATTTAATATCTTCTATAATTTCATTGATATGAACAAAATGCTCTTTAAAAATTGTGGAAGATACTTTTTTCTTATTTGGAATATCTTTCAATAGTTCGATATTCTTTAAAATCTTATCTAAAGTCTTATTACCACCTTTAGTAACCCTATATTCATCATGTAGTGATAGTGGAAGATCTAAACTTCCTGAAACAGATACATTAAATTCCTTAATGGTATCTATATGTTTATCCAATCCAAATAAATTTGTTTTGATATGGGGTCTTCCAACCTTAAAACCAGCATTAGTTATTACACTATTATTTTCATTATAGTAGTCACTTATATACTTAATCAAATCATGAAATTCTTTTTTTGAAAGCGTTGTTACTTCGCCACCATGTAATGAAATATTAAACGGAATAACATTCTCTTTTTTTAATTTATTAATAGCATACTTAAGTGTTTCCAAAGAAGTATGACTTGATTTATCATCAACAGTATTATCTTCCAAATAACAGTATTTGCATTTCATATTGCACGCCATTGTTGGAACATATAATAAATGTATATACTTATTTTCCATATAACTACTCCATTAATTAAAATAAACTTTTAAATAAACTTTATTTGAATAATCTAATGCATTTTCATTTGCCATCTCTACAGCCACATTTTGATTAATTTCTTTAAAAGGAACATTCTCTGTTAAAGTTAAAGAAATGCTTTGATTATTATCATCAATATAAATAATATTAAACTCATTTGAATTATTTTTTGAAGAGATACTATCTAGTTTTAAATAAGCATTAAGTTTATATACTAAAGTTCTATTTGAATAAGAAATTGGAACCTTTTCTCCAACATTAATATATAGTAATCTATTATTATAATATTTTGTATCATCTATCAATTCACCATAATTTAAACCATTCTTAGAAAATCTTTCTACTACAGTTGGACTTTGTTTAAACGCCCTATAATTAACTGAAGTTTTTCTAGGTATTCTTATTGTTTTCAAACTATTACACAATCTAAATGCTGATGAGCCAATTTCCTGTAACTTACTATTCTCAGTTATAGTAACCTCCGCTAAAGAACTGTTTCCATAAAAAGCATGACCACCAATTCTAGTCACATTATCAGGTATCACAATTGATTTTAAAGAACTACAGTTTTCAAAAGTATTTCCTCTTATTTCTGTAAGATTATTTGATAGTTTAATACTTTCTAATGATGTAGCATTATAAAAAGCCTCACCACCAAGATAAGTTAAAGTATCAGGTAACTCTAATGAAGTAAGTGAAGTACAGTTATAAAAAGCTCCACCACCTAAGTAACTAAGCTTATTAGGAATATTAACTTCTACTAAATTTCTATCATTTTTAAATGCCTGCCCTCTTATTTCTGTAATAGTATCAGGTAGTTCTACCTTTCTTAAAAAAGGCATATTAGAAAAAGCATTTCCCCTTAATGATACAACCGGTTTATCTTTATACTTTTCTGGAATTTTAACAGTTGTATAGTTACTTAATCCAAAAGTATAAAATCTTACTGCATAACCACCTTCAATTGTTTCATACATAATTCTTGGATTAAAAAATATGAATAATGGTAAAATAGCAGCAATAATAATACAAACAATTCTTAATAGCTTGTAACTATCTGTAGTCAATGAATTCTTTGTATTCATAACTATATTAGATATTTTTTCGCTTGGTCTAGATTTAACTTCTTTTTTTAAATACTTAATTAAATTATATTTCTTAGTTATTTTATAAAAAACAAATAAAATAATTAAACCAATTATATATGTATAGATTGGAAAATGAAAAAACACTAATGAAATATATACAAAAACTAAAACAGCAAAAATTAAACTTAATATATTTTTTCTCTTTAAAGCATCAGCAGGTATCATTGTACTTTTAATATCAAGATTTGCTTTTGCAACTTCTCTTTTTATGAATTCTTCTAATAGTATACTTTCTGTCTTACTATAAATTGGATCAAAATCAGATGGTCTTACTACAAAGTTAGTTTCACTATTACTTATTGAAGTTGTATTATCAATAAGATTAGCACCACAGTAAAAACAAAATTTTTCATTTTCTTGTACAATGTTATGACAATTGCTACAAGTTAACAATGTACTATTAACAAATTTATAATCATTATTAACTGGTTCAGTATTAGTACTATTAGAAATATATGACTCCTTAACTAAATTAAATGGTGTCTTTTTCTTCTTTATAGCAACAACAGGAACAACAATAAATGCTCCAATAAATAAAGCAGCAAAGTCTAAAAGTGCAATAGATGGTGTAATAAAAAGGTCAAAAAGTAATAATATCAAAGCTCTATAACCAAATAATTGTTTAAATAATTTTTTACTATCATTAGAAAGCAATTTAGATAATGGTAAAAAAACAAAAAGTGACATATGTATAGTGTTAAATATTTCAAAAGGTAAAGCTAATGATAGTGGAATTCCTATTAAAGAACTAGCAGTATCATTAGCAAGAGATGATAACAACATTAATAATAGCATTAATAAGATATATTTAAATTTTTTCATACATTACCTCCTACTGAAAAAGTTTATCTTACTCAAAATGTTCCCTTACTTAAAAAGTTTATTCTACTAAAAAGTATATCCTACTTCAAAAGTTTATCTTACTTAAAAAGTATATCATATTTTAAAACATTTAGTAAACTTGTTTAACTACTTTTAGTATTTTCAAGAAATAACGTAAGTGATATAATGAGAATATAATAATTAATGGAGTATGTAGTATGAAAAAGAAGTATCAAGATTATTTAAACAATGATCACTCGTTTGACAAGATTACTATGTTAGGAATATTAAGTCTTATAATAGTAATAGCCGGAGTATTTGGTTTCGTTTATGAATTTATTTTTTATTACTTTAATAGTGGTATGAAAGAATTTTATTGGCGTGGTGGTAACTTCTTGCCATGGATTAATATTTATGCAACAGGGGCTCTAGTAATTTATTTTCTATCTTATAAACATCGAAAAAGTCCTTGGAAAGTATTTCTAATTGGTTTCATTGGAAGTGGAATTATAGAATATTTTGCGGGTTTAGGTATGTATGTTATTGGTAATGGTTTTAGATGTTGGGATTATAATACAGAAATACTAAATCTTGGTAATATTGGTGGTTTCGTTTGTTTAAGAAGCGTATTATTTTTTGGAATATCTGGTTTATTATTTATGTACTTGATAGTTCCACTATGCTTTAATATAGCTAAAACAATGAATAAGAAAGCCTTTCTAACTTTAAGTTTTACACTATGCTCAATTATATTATTTGATGAATTATATAATTTATTATTTGCAAGACTACTTGATTTACCTAGAGCATCTACAATTTATAAAAAACTTGGTCTTAAATATGTTCAGTTCAAATAAGGATATGCCTATTTGAACTTTTTTATTACAATAATTTTATTCAATAAATATTTCTACATCTACATAATAACTAACAATCAATCTATAAATATTTCTACACCTACATAATAACTAACAATTTATAATTATTATTAATAAGATGTTGTTTGGCATTACCCATAGTCATAATATAACTATTTAACTCGTGAGTCACATAACTTTCTACAAGATTATCGTAATAATATTTTTTTAGTAATATTATTTCAATAATAGTTAAACTATCAAAAAAACTATGTAATTGAGCATTAGATAAATCAACTGTATCTAATATATCAACCATATCATATTGTGATTTGACACTATTTCTAATTAATTTTACTTTATCGACGTTTATTTCTGTTTTTAGTAAATTAATCAAATTATCAAATTCTTTAGCACTCATTTTATGAGGACAGATATAACAAATTTGTTTTTCTTGTTTTACACCAAATAATACTTCTAAAGTTTTATTATTACTAGCATTCATAATTTTATTTTTTATTAGTTGATAGCACTTATCATAATAATAATTACTATTTAAACTAAGCTTATTCATAAGATTAATATATGATTTCTGTAGTTCATTATCAAATTCATCAATACTTGTATTATAATACAAATCATCTATATCAATATCACTAACATTCAAAGTAAATACATTACATTTTTGATATTCTAATATTAAAGATATCATAAAGACAGTTTCAAAAATATTTACTGGTAATTCTTGATAATTACCATATATTTTTTCTAATAAACACTTAATATCTGTTACATTAAATTTGTTACAAAAAACATTTTCATAATTAATATATTCTAAATATTTACTAATAAATTCTATTCCTAAAAGATTAGGTCTACCAATCATAGCCTCATAATCAACTGTTATATTTATATTACATGCATCATAACTACTATTATAATTTTTGAAAAAAGCATCTATTCCATTTTTTAAAGTTGAATTATAAAAATAATTGTCACATAACACCAAATTTTTACAGAAAATAAAATTATAAAATAATTTTGTTTTGTCGATACTTTTATTCAATTCTTTATAGCTACAACTATAAATATAATTAATATCTTTATGTAGAAGTATGCTAATGTTATCACTAATTGAATGTTTTTTTAGAAAAAGACCTATACACCATAGATTAGACGAATTAATATTCTTAGCTATAGAAACAGGAATAGAACTAGTTAAACCACCTGTATATTTATTTACCGTAGTAGTTAATAATTGAATAAATTTTAATATTATTTGTTCTTCTTCAAGTTGACTAATAATATTATTACGTATCAACGAAGAAATTAAAGTATCAACATAATTATTATTATCAATTTCATTCATGACAATTGTTTCCCAATTAATAATATTAGTCATAATAATCTCCGTTTAATATCTTATCTCTTAAATTATCAAAACACGTAGTTTCTAACAATTTAATTGATCCACCAGCTAACTCTTCAAATTCCTTTTTCATATACTTAATAATCTGTTCATCTGTTAACTTGTTGTCAAATTCTTGTTGATATAAATAAAAAACTTCAGTAAATTCAAGAAGTAATTCTAAATAGTTATCTTTATCAATATAAGATGAATCATAAAACTCATATATAATATCAGCAATTATACCAGTTCCTAATTCTATTCTACCAAGTTGTTTCAAAACATTATCACGATTGCCAATCAATTCAATTGCCTGCTTTTCAGTTAAACTTAATCCTCTATTTTGCGTAATATTATTTAATTCAAGTATCTCTTTTAAAGAAGATTTGCGATTTTTTAAAATTATGTTATCAAAATTATTATAATTAGTTAAATCATACATTTTTATCCTTTCCAATACTTAATACAACTATATTGGATTAAATACAAGTCTTGAAAAAAATGCCTTTTTGTGGTATTATTAAGCGCAAAATAAAAGAAAGAGTAAACAAAATAATCATCTACTCTTTCACGTTAATTATTTGAATAAATTTTTAATTCTATCAATAAAACTTACCTTTTTAGTTTCTTTTGCTGTTTGTTTAGTTTCTTTAGGAGCCTTAACACCATCTACCACTAAAATAAATTTAGTACTTGATTCTACTTTTCCATTCTTAGATTGAATAGTTTGATAATCCTCTCCTAATTTCATTAAAGTATTAGCTCTATTTGAAATAGCACTTATTTGCGAAGCCATACCACTCAATTTTTTAATACCTTGATTATTAAACTCAACTATTCCATTATTCAAATTAGTCATACCATCTTTAAGCGCTGTAGCACCAGTTGATAATGTACCAACCTTAGTATTTAATACGTTAACACCATCATATAAAGCACTAGTACCAGTAGCTAATTCATTAGTTCCATCTTTTAGTTGTTTTAGGTAATTACTTAGAGTATTTATTTGTGTTTGAATATCTGATAAATTTTGAAGAGATGCAGTTAGTGCTTCATTATCTTTAGTCAATAAGTAAATTAATTGATTATTTGAATCAAGACTATTTTCACATATATATTTAGCATTTATTAAATCACTATTATTTAGTGCTTCTACTTGGGCATAGGTCATATTAGTTAAATGATAATCTTCACAAGCCTTTTTACTAGTAGTATTAGCATTAGTTAATAATATAATAGTACTATTATTAGAATCCATTAAAGTCTTAATATCATTAATCTTTGCCTTATTCTCATCACTGTTAAATGTATTTATAACACCATCAAGTGTAGATATTATTGCATCTAAATTACTATCTAAGTTAGCCGAACCATTTTTTATAGCTTCTATTTTAGTTAAAAGTAAATTAACCTTAGTAGCTAATTCTGTAGTTCCATCATCTATCAAAGTTAAATTATCTAAAATAGTTTTAGAACCAGATTCTATTTTATTAATCGATTCCTGTAATTGATTAACATTTCCATATACATTATTTAATTTAGTAAAAATATCTAAATCACTATTATCAATTAATTTAGATGTAATTACAGAATAAATACTAGCAAGTTCAAATTTAGTAGTATCATAAGAAATAGTAACAGTATCTAATCCTTTTAACTCATCAAGATTCATACTTTCATATAAACCTGGAGTAGATAAACCAACTACGATAAAATTATTACCACTATTTACTACTTTACCATTAGTAACTGTTATATTGGAATTATTTTTTGCATCTATCATAGTAGCAGTAGTTACTACAAATGGTGTATATAAAGTTTGATTATTAACTACATGTTTGTCTAAATTCTTATATTTTAAAGTAATTTCTACTTTACCACTTTTACCAATTAAATCTTTTAATTCAACTTTTTCACCATTTAGTTTATAAGTAATTTCTTCACTAACTGGTGCTTGTTGGTTAGTAGTACCTTGGTAGAAAATATCACTACCTTTACTATCCCAAGTTAATAAATTATCCTGTCTAGTATAAGTATGATCACTATTAATATTTAAAATATTTTCTAGTTCTGTATAATCTTCAATTGTATCTAATTTGTCACTATTAATTAAATGTTCATTAACAATAATATTTTTTATACTACCATCAGTATTTAATTTAGCATATACTGTCTCTTCTCTAGATAAAGCTAAAGTAGAAATAGGTGTTAGAGCTAAAGTTAAAACTAAACCAGTAGCCACTACTTTTTTCATATTCTTTTTATTATTTTTCATATTTTTCTTTCCTTTCATATTTGTTTTATCTTGCATATTTAATGTTGTTTTTAAGATAATTGAATCAAATATCAATAAGATTGAAGGTAATACTGTTATTACTACAATCATACTAATTATTGCTCCTCTTGAAATTAATGTACATAAAGAACCGACCATTTCAAGATCAGAATATACACCTACTCCAAAAGTTGCAGCAAAGAAACACATACCACTAACAAATATAGAGTTACTGCAGTAATTAGTTGTTTGAAGCATTGCTTCTTTCTTTTCAAGTCCATCTTTTCTTAATCTTAAGTAATTTGTAGTCATTAAAATAGCATAGTCAATAGTTGCTCCTAATTGAATAGTTCCAAGTACGATTGGTGCTACGAATGGTAATACTACTCCACTAAAATATGATACTGACATATTCATAAATATCGCAAATTCAATAGCTAGAATTAATAATATTGGAAGTGATACTGATTTTAAAACAACTACCATAATTAGTAAAATACAAATGATTGATGAATAATTAACATTATTAAAATCTTCATCACTAGTAAGTACTAAGTCTTTCATTAATGGACCTTCTCCTGCTAAAATACTCTTTTCATCGTATTCCTTAATAATTTTATTAACTTCTGTTACTTGATTATTTAATTCAGTTGTAGCTATATCATAAGTGGAATTTAGGAATAACATTTGATAATTTTCACTTTCAAATACTTTGACTAAATCACTAGGTAACATATTCTCAGTCAAACCTAATTCTTTCAATTTAGAAAATGATAATACAAAATCGATTCCATCTACTTGCTCAATACGACTAATCATTTCTTGCTGCTTATCTGTTTTCATATTTTTATCGATCAAGATTACTTCAGGTGAAACAATATTGAATTTGTTTTTTAAATCAGTATTGGCAACTATGCTATCTAAAGTATCTGGTAAGCTTTCATCTATTTTATAGTAAACATCTACTTTAGAGTTAGCTAAGTATGCTGGTACTAATAATAACAAGAAAGTTATAAAGATTGGTTTATAATGCCTTATCACAAATTTATTTAATTTTTCAAAATGTACTGTTATTGGTTTATGTTTAGTTTTATCAATTTGATTATCAAAAACTAGTAATAGACTAGGAAATACTGTTAAAACTGTAATAACTCCTAACAAAACACCTTTAGCCATTACTAAACCTAAATCTTTTCCTAAAGTTAAGTTCATAGTACATAATACTAAGAAGCCTGCTATAGTTGTTAAACTACTACCAGTAACTGATGTAAATGTTTCAACGATTGCTTCAGTCATAGCTTTTTCTTTAGTCACACCACTACTCTTCTTATTTTCATATGCATGATATAAGAAGATTGAAAAGTCAGTTGTAACACCTAACTGTAAAACTGCTACTAAAGCTTTAGTTATATATGATATTTCTCCAAAGATGATATTACTTCCTAAGTTAAAGATAATAGCTATTCCAATATTACCTAATAGTAATACTGGTACTAAATATGAATCTAATGACAATTCAAGTACTATTAAACAAAGTGTTATAGCTATTACTACATAAATAGCTATTTCTTTATCAGATAACTCCATAGTATCTAGTACCATAGCACTCATACCACTTATTTTAGCTTTATCATTAGCTACATCCTTCATGTCACTAATAGCATTGATTGTTTTTTCTGATGATGTTGATTCGTTAAAAGTAACAAACATTATATCTGTATTTTCCTGATGAAATTTTTCAGTTATTTCATTCGGTAACATTTCTATTGGAATAGTTGTACCAATAACATCATAAGCACTAATTACTTGATTAACACCATCTATTTTTTTAAATTCTTCCTCTAATTTTAGTAATTCTTTACTATTCATATTTTCAGTTATTACCACTGAATATGAACCCATACCAAAATCATTAGTCAAAATATTTTGTCCCTGTACTGTTTCAATATCTTCTGGTAAATATACTAGAATATCATAATTGATTTTAGTTAATTTCATTCCTACAAAAGATAATACAAATAATACAGCCGTAATAATTAAAATTATATTTTTATGCTTGCATATTTGCTTAGCAAATTTGTTCATATTTTTCCCTCCATCGCTATAACATTCTATTCTTTTTATTAAAAAAATGCACCAACAAAACCATATATATTTATGGTTATCCAACACTTATTCCAAAATGTATGTATAAATAAGCAACGTACTGTATTTTATCTTTACAAATATATTAAAAAGAATATAATACTATTAGGTGATGGAAAATGAATAAAAAGGATTTACGTGTGGTAAAAACACAAAATGCACTTTATAATACGCTGCTTGAACTTATGAAAGAAAAATCATTTGAAGAGATAAAGGTATCAGATATTTGTAGTCATGCCCTTATTAATCGTTCTACTTTTTATGCTCATTATAATGATAAATATGAATTACTCGCTGATGCAATTAACGATTTAAAGAATTCACTTATTATGGAATTAAATAAGAATAAAAACATATCTAATACCAAAGAATATTATCTTGAAATGATTAGGATATTTTTAGATCATATCGAAGAAAAAAGAGACATATATTTAGCAGTTATGATTAATAATAGAAATAGTATTATGGTAGATATTATTTATGACGTAATCGATCATGATATTACTAAGCATTTGAAAGAAAAAGAAATTACTGATAATAAAATACCAACTAATATTGTGTCTAAATTTTATTTAGGAGCTGTGTTTAATGTAGGAATTGAATGGTTAAAGAATGGTAGTCGCTATTCAAAAGAAGAAGTACTTGAATATCTAAATCTATTAATTCCTGATAATTTAAATTGAAAAAGTAAGGATTTAATTCTGATTTGAATTAGTCCTTACTTTTATTTTATTTAGTTTCAATGATATTTTTAATTATATCAGCGCATTTTTCTACTCCCAATAAATCAACATTTAACATTAAATCATAATTATTAGGTTTTTTCCATTCTCTATTTGTATAATATTTATAGTGTTTTTCACGCTGCTTATTTATTTTTTCTATCTCTTTTAAAGCATTTTCTTCTTTTAGACCATAGTATTTTACTGCTCTTTTTACTTTTGATTTATTATCGCTATATAGAAATATTTTAAAAGTATTTTTACTATCTTTTAAAATATAATCACTACATCTACCAACAATTACACAAGAATCCTTAGCTAGATTTTTGATTACTTTGGACTCTGCTATAAACATACGATCATCATTATTATTTTCGTATTTAGTTGATAACATTATTTCACCATTTTTTGAGACATACGATTTTGAAAAACCAGACTCTTTAGCAATTAAGGAAATTAGTTCTTTATCATAAAATGGTAAATTCATTTTATTAGCTAATATTTTACCTACATATCTACCACCTGAACCATATTCCCTAGAAATAGTAATAACTACTTTAGGACCATTATAATTAGAAACTTGATTATCTACTTCAATTTCATCATCTTGACTAGTAACATTTAATTTTTTATATTCTGAGTATAAAATAAAAATACTAATTATAAAACAAATACTATCAGCAATACAACCTGCATATAAAGCACCATATACTCCTTTTTTACATACAACACATAAAATTAAGGAAATAGGAATAAACAAAATAATTTGTCTAATAAATGATACCGCCGTAGCCTTTTTTACATTACCTAGTGATTGAACAACAATACTAGTAGTCATTTCCAAGAAGTTAAGTGCACACACTAATAGAAAACTTCTACATATTAAAACAGCAAATTCCATAAATAATTCATAGCTAGGATCAGTTTTTGAAATAAAGATACCAGCTAATTGTTTTGGGAATATAAGGAAAATAATATTAAAAATTATTCCTACTACAGCATTTATTAATAATACTTTTCTTAATGTTTCTTTAACACGATTGTATTTGCCTGCTCCATAGTTAAAGCCAATTATTGGTTGACTACCAATAGATATACCTAAAATGGTGGATATATATAATGAATTTATTTTAGAAATAACCCCATATACAGAAAGTGGGATATCGCTGCCAAATTTACTACTAGCACCATACTTAGTCATAATATTGTTCATAAATACAAACAAGGCTAAAACAGTTGCTTGAGTAATGAAACTTGATAAACCTAAGCCTAAAGTTCTAGTAATTGATTTATCTAATCTGAAATCACTTTTTTCAAGTTTTACACTCTTAATTTTAGGTATATAAACAAGTGCCATAATACATGATACAGCCTGTCCAATTACTGTAGCTATAGCTCCACCTGTTACACCCATATTTAACCCAAATATAAAAACTGGATCTAAAATAATATTGATAATAGCACCAACAACTAATAATATCATTGAATATTTTGGAGAACCATCAGCTCTAATAATTGATGATATAGCTGAATATGTAATCATAAATGGAAAACCTAATATAATTATTCGCCCATAGTCAACCGCATAATTGTAAACATTTTTGGTACATCCTAATAAATATACTAAGTTAGGAAGTAGGAAAAAAATGATGGCACTAAAAATAATAGATATAGCAATCGTTAAAGTGATGGCACTACCTATACATTTTTTAGCCTCATTTTCTTTCTTTTCTCCTAATCTTAGTGAAAGGTTAGCACTCGCTCCATTACCAATTAATCCACTAATGGCATTAGCAATAATAACAAGTGGAAAAATAACATTGGTTGCAGCATTACCTAAGGTTCCTACACCCTTACCAATGAAAATCTGATCAACTATATTATAGATAGAATTAATTAACATTGAAATTACACATGGTATAGAAAAACTAATTAATAACTTATTAATTTTTTCTGTTCCTAAATCTAATTTTTTCATAAAAAATACTCCTCTCTTTCGTAAAAAAAACGTAAATTCAAGGTCTGGACTTACGTTATTTCTGCACGACTTATACAGTATAACACAAATTAATTTTCTATGTAAGTTTTTTTATTATTTTTTATCTATCATGCGATCAAAATAAATAAACATATAATTGCTAAATTGTTTAAACCAAATACATAAGATTTTCTCACATAATTTTACGACTGAATTGAAGCTTCAATAAACGCTTTAAATATTTTAAACATATCTTCATCATAATCAATCATGCTCTCTGGATGCCATTGAACACCTAAGGCAAATTTATGATTTTCAATACTAATAGCTTCTATCAGACCGTCTTCAGAATAAGCGTCAATATTAAAGTATTTTCTGTCTTCAATATGATAGTTATGTCGACTGTTTACAACAATACTATTTTTTTTCAAAATTTTATAGAGAAGCCCATCTAAAATTTTACATTTATGAACATATTGTTTACCTTTTTGAAAATGATTGATGATTGTATCATTTCTTATTGTCCTATCAGGCATATCAGAATTAAAAAAATCCATACTACCCATAATTTGCATTCCTAGACAAATACCTAAAATTGGAATATCATTCTTTAAAGCATATTCAAGTATATATTCATCACATTTATTCCAATTATACCCACCGGTCATCAATATACCATTACATTTAGAAAGTATATTATCTAAATCTGAAATACTTTCATCAGATAAAAAATTATAATTATTGTTTTGTATACAATAATCACTAGAAAAAACTCCTAATGGAATTCCACCATTTTTAACAATAGCCGAATAATAATCAGTATTAAGTTGAAAAACCGATTCACCATCAATTATAAATTTTCTACAAATAATTCCAATAATTGGTTTTTTTAACATTTATTACACCTCAAATATATAATATAATTTATAACTAATTCTTATACTATTTTTTATAAAAAGTTAAAATTTTTAATAAAAAAATTAGATATTCTCGCAAAAATAGAAATAATAAATATAGGAGGTGTTAATTACATGAATATCTACAAAGAAATAAACGAAAAAATTATTTATGATGAATGGATAGAAAGCAAGGCTAAAGGAAGGGGTGGTGTAGGTATAACCCTAGAATCACTATTAGGAAAAGAAACAGAAAATTTTGAAATTCCCGATTACAAAGGTATAGAATTAAAAACTAAGTGTTCTAAAATTGAAAAAGATATTACACTATTTTCATCAGTCCCTGATAGCTATCTATTTGAAATTAAAAGACTTAATGAAAAATATGGGAAAGCAGATAAAGAATACCCACAATTCAATACCTTTAATTTAGCAATCTATGGTAATAGAAAAGTAAAATATAATCAAAATTATTTTAAACTATATGTAGATTACAATAAAAAACAAGTATTTTTAAAAGTGTATGACTTAAATAATAATATTATAGATAGTGATGCCGCCTGGTCATTTGATTTATTAAAAGAAAAATTAGAAAGAAAATTAAAATGTATGGCATTAATACATGCAGATAGAAAATTTGCTCACAACACAGTATATTTTAAATACAAAGACATAGCCTTTTATAACTTAATATCTTTTGATAGATTTTTAGTTCTATTAACAAAAGGAATTATTAAAGTTACATTTCGTATAGGGTTTTATAAAAATGATAAAAAATTTGGACAAGTATATGATCACGGAACATCATTTTCAATAAATGAAAACAATTTGGAAAAATTATTTAAAAAAGTCGAATTATGTGACCAAGGGGAATAAAAAAAAGAACTTATATAAAGTTCTTAAATACATAATGGTCGGGAAGACAGGATTTGAACCTGCAACCCCTTGGTCCCAAACCAAGTGCTCTACCAAGTTGAGCCACTTCCCGAAAAAATGGTGCGCTCGAAGGGATTCGAACCCCTGACCTTTTGGTTCGTAGCCAAACACTCTATCCAGCTGAGCTACGAGCGCATGACCATACCAGGTCAAATAATAATCAATATTGGTGGCTCCAGCGGGAATCGAACCAGCGACACGAGGATTTTCAGTCCTCTGCTCTACCGACTGAGCTATGAAGCCATATATGGCGGTCTCAACGGGACTCGAACCCGCGATCTTCTGCGTGACAGGCAGACGTGTTAACCAGCTGCACCATGAGACCATATGGTTGCGGGAACAGGATTTGAACCTGTGGCCTCTGGGTTATGAGCCCAACGAGCTACCAGACTGCTCTATCCCGCGATATAGTTGGCGGAGGAAAAGGGATTCGAACCCCTGCGCCGCTTGCACGACCTCCCGGTTTTCAAGACCGGTCCCTTCAACCAGACTTGGGTATTCCTCCATATGGTGCCTAAGGTCGGACTTGAACCGACACGAGTGTTGAAGCTCGCAGGATTTTAAGTCCTGTGCGTCTACCTATTCCGCCACTCAGGCACAAATAATGGTGTCCCGTTGGAGATTCGAACTCCAGACCCTCTGATTAAAAGTCAGATGCTCTACCGACTGAGCTAACGGAACATATACATAATTAATGGCTGCCTCGGCTAGATTCGAACTAGCGCATGTCAGAGTCAAAGTCTGATGCCTTACCACTTGGCTACGAGGCAATTCAGTGGTGGAGAGAGATGGATTCGAACCATCGAACCGTTAGGAACAGATTTACAGTCTGCCGCGTTTAGCCACTTCGCTACCTCTCCAAAAATAAATGGTGCCGAAAACAGGAATCGAACCCGTAACCTATTGATTACAAATCAATTGCTCTACCAATTGAGCTATTTCGGCACA
>CAKPDJ010000027.1 GCA_934148875.1 uncultured Bacilli bacterium | reverse complement strand
TGTTCAATTAATATTTTATCGGATTTTTTGCTTTTTTTGTACTTACATGGTGTCACATCAATTGTAACTCTACAGTTGTTTTGAAGTAGTAAAGGTAATACAATATTGACATTCTCTAAGTTATATGATAGCATAAGTAAAAATTTAATTACGAAGGATGATATTAATGTTAGGAGAAGTTTTGAGAATTGCAAGAATAGCAAATGATATGACAATAACTGATGTTTCTACAAAAACTGGTGTATCAATATCATATATAACAGAAATTGAAAAAGGAAAAAAGAATCCAAAAAATGATATATTAATTAGATTATTACAAGAATACCAGATTGATTTAGAGGATTTTGAAAGAATTGATAAATATCATGATAGTTTATTGAATACAAAGGAAAAATTGCAAATTTACAGAATTATTTTATTAAAAATATTACGAAATTTGAATGAAAAACAATATTATAAACAATAGTATATTTATGCTTTGAAAAGAGGAAACATATGCATATTTTATGTTCATAAACGAAAAGAAATATAGTAAAAATAATACTATATATATCATATATACTGAAAAGACCGAACTTGTGACAGCAGAAAAAAATATAAAAAATGTTGTGGCAAATAGAATGTTTTATAAGGGACTGTAAGATTTAAAGTAGCCAAAAAAAGATGTGAACAGGCTCAATTTGTGCACATAAAATTAAAATCAACATTTATGTCGATTTTTTCTTTTTTGAAAGGATTTAAAGAAGTATTTAAGTGTAGGAACATATGACAAAAACAAAACTCTACCTCTAGTGGATTTACAAATATTAATATTATTTATAAAATGTAGCCATAGGAGGAGTTTTATGAATCAAGAAAAAATAGGAAAATTTATATCTGAAAAAAGAAAAGAAAAAAAGTTAACTCAACAACAATTAGCTGAAAAACTAGGAGTTACTAATAAAGCTATTAGTAAATGGGAGAATGGAAAATGTATGCCAGACATTTCTATTATTAAAGATTTATGTGATATATTGGGAATAACTGTAACAACCTTATTAAATGGAGAAGAAAATAAAGATGATGAGATAGTTATCGAATTACTTTGGATAATAGATAAATTTAGACAATTAAGATATGCCTTAGCGGGTTTAGTAATTTGCTGCCTTGGTGATGTTATTCAAAATATGAGATTTGCTGAATGGCTAAAAGATGAAACTTTTTTTAAAGGTTTCTATGATGGATTATCAGTTGGTTTGAAATTAGTTGGAGTATTTATATTTGCCTATGGATGTGCTTTATATATAAAGAAAAATTTAGAATTAAAAAAATGAGATATGGTATATTATAAGAAATATTAAAAAATTAATTATGAATATTGTAGACAAATAAAGTGTTTACTACATCAGTTATAGAGATAGTGAAAGATATTCTAACACTAGAACAATATTAAAATCTAGAAAAAAGTAGAATCATTTAGAAACAACTTTAAAGTTTGTTTC
Source organism: uncultured Bacilli bacterium (assembly GCA_934148875.1). GTDB lineage: Bacteria > Bacillota_I > Bacilli_A > RF39 > UBA660 > Alloscybalousia. The sequence goes on along the minus strand of CAKPDJ010000027.1, from coordinate 16,226 downwards.
TATTTTTGTTTTAAAGCGACTTCACTATTATATTATCAAATGAAAAAGTATTAACAGTAGTTTGTTAATGCTTTTCGATATAAAATATAATATTTGAAAAACTAAAAATTTCAAATAATTTAATTACTTAATATTTTCATCTTATGAAAATATAGGTTATTGGACAATCACTAAATATAAGCATCACTAATGATAATATAAAGATATTAAAATTTCTTCAAATGAGTTTGATTTATCATATAAATGTATTCTATATCTAAAAAGGATTTCTTCTATAGTGAGAGTTAGAATTATTTTTTTGTTTTAGTTTTCTATAGTCATAACATACATCTGCATGCAGTCTACGTACAAGTTCGTACTTACTAGTTAAATTTTCTATAGCCTTCATTCCAACTCCAAGTGCATCATTTCTTTCTTCTAATGTGTAAAACGTTGATAATTCCCCATCTACTATTAAATCATAATACAACCTTATTTGTTTGGCACTATTGATTTTTGATGATATTATTTTTATTTTTTCTACATCATTTGTATTTAATTTTGTATTTGGTATTTTTTCTATTTTTAAATTATTTTCCATTAGATATTGATTACCATTACAGTCGGTTAAAAAAAACAAGTTGTTACCTAAAAATGTCATTCTATTATGGGGAAGTGAAATTAATACTTCTTCACCCATTTTATTTATCAATATAGATTTTCCATCTCTTTTTACAAAAGCGTAATCTCCATAAAATGGATAAGCGTCTTCAAATTCAAATGGAATGATTTGTTTACCATTTTTATTTATATAAATCCATACATAGTTATCCTCATACTTCTTGTAGGTATACCCACCTACTGGAAAACAACCAATAATTCTTTCCATATTTATCATTACAGGAGCAAGGCCTTCAGAAAATGGATGAGCGTCATAAATTTTAAACGAGATAACGTTCCTTCCGGTTTTATTTATATAGTTATATCCAAAAATTTTTTTTACAAGAGCAAGACCTTCAGAAAATGGATGGGCATCCCTAAATTCAAAAGGAATAATAACCTTTCTATCCTTATCAATGTATCCATATTTTTCCTTTTTTTTAACAGGAGCAAGGTCTTGGGAAAATGGAAGAGCATCCTCAAATTCAAAAGGAATAACTTCCTTTCCATCCTTATCAATATATCCATACATTCCATCTTTTTTAACAGGAGCAAGGCCTTGGGAAAATGGAAGAGCATCCTCAAATTCAAAAGGAATAACTTCCTTTCCATCCTTATCAATATATCCATACATTCCATCTTTTTTAACAGGAGCAAGACCCTCAGAAAATGGAAGAGCATCCTCAAATTCAAAAGTAATAATTTCATTTTCATTCTTATCAATATATCCATATATTCCATCTTTTCCAGCAGGAGCAAGACCCTCAGAAAATTGACGAATATCACTATAAAATGATTTTAATTTAATAAATTCCATTTCACCACTTAATAATTCAATTCCCTCACCAGCACTCTTTTTTTTGCTTCCTTCATTCATCATTAATTCCCCCTAAACTAGTTTTATTATACAATAAATATAGTAAAAGTAAAATTTTTTTAAATTTTTTCTTATTTTAATTAGTTTTCAATGTTGATAATATTTTTCTTTAAATTAATTAATGATATATAGAAAAAATATACAAATTATTTTGTATACATTTTCCAATTGTGTTTATAGGTTATTTATATCAATAATAGAATAACTAAACATATTTTAATATCCAGTTATTTAAGTAATAATTCAAATTTGTTAAATTGTGATATAATAAAATTATTAAAAGATAGAACAATAACAAATTGTTCATAATAAATAAGAAACAAAATAGAGATAGTTAAAGCTTTAATTACTATTTCAAATTTATAGAGGGTTATATTTTATGAGTAGATATAAAGTAATTTTAGATACAGATACATTAAATGAAGCAGATGATTTATTTGCTATAACATACATGCTTAAATCACAAGATATATTTGATATACAAGCAATAACAATTGCACCATTTAAACACAGTATGTGGAAAAAATCAGTTTCAGAATCAGTTGATGCTAGTTATCTTGAAACATGCAAATTATATGATTATTTAAATATTAATGATAAATCTAACATATATAAAGGCTCAAAAGATTACTATAGCAATGGATATTTAGAAGAAACAGAAGCTATTAAAAAAATAGTCGAAATAGCAAATAAAAATGAAAAAACATATATACTTGCTATCGGATGTTTAACAAATATAGCAATCGCTTTAAATCTGCATCCAGAAATAATAAATAAAGTTGAAGTTATATGGCTAGGAACAAACTTTTTATTTGGACAAAATAAGGATTTTAATTTTAAGCAAGATGTAGAAGCTGTTAAATATGTATTTGCTTCAAATGTAGCATTAACTATTATGCCATGTTCACCAATAACTTCCAATTTGATGACGTCAATTTATGAATTAGAACATGAATTAAAAGGAACCAGTAAATTAAATGATTATTTATGTTATAAATTTTATAATAGATACTGGGGACCTCATAAAAGATGGCCATTATGGGATATTAGTGTAATAGCATATATGATAAATAGAGATTGGTTTGAAACAATGCAAATTAGTTGTCCAATTATAAATGATGATAATACATTTACCTATACAAATGATGAACATAAGATAACATTTGTTAAGCAATTAAATGCAAACTGTATTTTCGAAGATCTGTTTGTTAGATTGAGAAAATAATAAAACCTTCATTAATACTATTTCAAAACAATAATTCTAGTATTTTAAATAAAAATATTAGATATTATGTTACAATTACATTCATAAATATAAGATAGATAATTAAAAGGGGAGTAAAAATAATGAAATTAACCAGTAAAAAAGCACTAGAAATGTTAGAAAATGCTAGAGGAAAAACTCCACATGATGGTTGGATAAATCATTCAATATGTGTTGGTAATAGTGCTGGTATAATAGCAGAAGCACTAAATAAAAAAGAATATAAATTAGATGTGGATTTAGCCAAAACATTAGGTTATATCCATGACATAGGAAAAAGCATTGGTAGATTTGAAGACCATGTCATGAATGGATATAAATATATGAAAGATTTAGGATATGATGAAGAATATGCTAATGTATGTTTAACTCATTCATATTTAAACAATGATGTTATGTGTACTGCTGGTACCATCCCTTCACATAATCCTTTTAGAGAAGATTTTATCAAAAATCACAAATATACAATATATGAAAAAATAATAAATTTATGTGATTTAATGTGTACATCTAAAAATGTAACATTAGATAAGAGATTAATTGATATAATTATCCGCAGAGGTTCAACAATAAATACTCAATATCATACAATAGAAGCCTATAAACTAAAACAGTATTTTGATGAATTATTAGGCTATAATTTATATGATTTATTTCCAGATATAAAATCAAATCTATAATTAAGTAGGAGTAAATATGAAAAAAAGAAAACTAATCAACTGGCTCTGCTTGCTTGGAATACTAAGTGTAATATTCTATTTATTACATGATGTAATTGGAAGCATATATTATCCTAATTATAATTGGCTAAGTCAAGCTGTAAGTGACTTAACTGCAACCGATGCAGATTCATTTATTGTCTCTAGTAATCTATCAAAAATATATGGAATATTTACCTGTGTATGCACTGCACTATTATGTATTTTAGTTGAAAATCATAATAAGCAATTAAAGTTAGGAGTATATTTATTTACTATTATGAGTTATACCTCAGCTATTGGTTATTCTTTATTTCCCTTATCAAGTAGTGGTTATGATGGTAGCATAGTATCATTTATTCATGTATACATAGTTACATCAACTGTTGTAATTCTATCAATTGCATCTTTAATTTTAATGGCCATTGGTTTCTTCAAAGAAAAAAGAAAATCATACGGAATAATAGCCATAACGGCGCTAATATTAATGTTTATTGGTGCTATTGGTAGCGCTAATGTTCCAAAAGAATACTTTGGGTTAGTAGAAAGATTTAGTACATATAGTGCTGTTATTTTTACAGGAGTTCTAGGAGTATATGGCTTTAATATAAGCGAATACTAATTATGTAAATTTATAGTTGCATATCAAAATGCAACCCAAAGTTGGTATTTATTTTATAACAAAAAGAGTAAACTTATAACGAAAGGAGAATTCTAATGAAGTTTGGAGAAAATTTAAAAATAATAAGAAAAAATAAAAAAATGTCACAAGAGGATTTAGCTGAAAAACTAAATGTTTCCAGACAGTCGGTATCAAAATGGGAAAATGGTGAATCATATCCAGAAATGAACAATATACTGGAGTTATGTAAAATCTTTAATTGCAAAATAAATGATCTTATTCATACTGACATGAGTGATATTTCTTCATTAGATGAAAAAATAATCATGAGCGTTGTTAAGTTTAATGAACAAGAACAGAAAAATATGAAATGCATAAGTAAAATTATTAGTACTTTTGCCAAAATAATGAAAATATTCTCAACAATAGGAATTTTTATATTACTATTATGTATGATAGTTTTGCCATTTGTCGGAAATGAAATCAAATTAGAAGACAAAAATATACTAGTTGCTAATCAAATAATTGGTAATATAAATAGTGATAGTAAAATTATAGCGATTAATGAATATATTGAAAGTCACTCAACTACTGAGATTGTAATTACATGCGAAGCAATTTTAATTGTATTCACAACAACCATTATATTTGGATATATGTTATTCAAACATCTAGAACAGTTATTCAATAATATACATGACAATCAAACACCATTTACATTAGATAACATCAATCACATTAATAAAATAAATTATTATCTAATATTAGCTATTTTTATTCCATACATACTATCAATATTAGTTTCACTAATATTTAATATTGATTTTGACATTGATTTTGAATTAAAAGATTTATTATTTGTATTAATAATTACTAGCATATCATTCATCTTTAGTTATGGATATCAGATACAGAAAGATTCAACTGGCATAATGTATAAAGAGTAAAATATAGAAATAACCTAAATATGTTATAATATTTAATGTTTTTAATATATATTATAAATTTTAAGGGATGATTAAATATGAAAAAAAGATTATATAAAATAGAAGAAGGTAAAAAAATATTTGGTGTATGTGGTGGTATAGCTGAATATTTTGATATTGACCCAACATTAATACGATTAGCTTGGATTTTATTGATACCATGTTTAGGAACTGGATTTATTAGCTATATTATTGCTGCTTTAATTATGCCTAGTAAGTCTGAAGTTATTTGACAAAAATAAATAATTATATTAATATATAAAAGTAAATCAAAGACGAAGAAATACTATTTACTAAAACATATAAGTGAGCTTGGTATAGTGAAAACAAGTTATGTTGATAAATAGTTCCTACCTTCTGAGTGAAATGAAAACATTTTCGGTAAATAACCGTTATCAAAATTAAGTAAATATAGGGATGGTACCGTGCTTTTGCACTCCTAGGTACTATCCCTTTTATAATGAAAGGAAACAAATTATGAAACTAAGTAAATTAAATATTAAAAAAATCAATTTTAATGATATTGATAAGAATTATTCAGGTCAAGATATTTTAATGAAGATTGGTGAATTATATCAATTTGAAAGTGGTATATATGGCTATGGAAACCTTTGGACAAAATTAGAAAGAACAGTTGAAAATATTATAATTAATGAATTAGATAAGGCCGATTGTATTCAAGTTGAATTTCCTAAGCTACAACCTAAAAAAATTTGGGAACAGTCAAATAGATGGCAACAATATACAACCGAAAAGGATATTATGTTTAGTTTAGATACTAATCTAGGAGAATATGGATTAGCCCCAACAGCCGAAGAATGTGCAACTATTTTTGGTTCTAACAGATTAATGTCATATAAACAATTACCAACAACTTATTACCAAATAGGTGAAAAATTTAGAAAGGAAATTAGAACTAGAGGTTATCTATTTAGACCTAGGACATTTGTCATGATGGATGCTTATTCTTTCGATAAAACAGCAGAGGATATGCATAAAACCTTCAATAAGATGCACGATGTTTATATTAATATATTTAATAAAGTAGGAATAAATATTATCCCTGTTATTAGTGATGGTGGTACCATGGGTGGAAGAGTATCAGAAGAGTTTCAAGCTATCACTAAATTAGGAGAGGATACAATTTTATACAATCAACAAAAAAATATAGGTATAAATAAAGAAGTATTAGACTTTGAAGATAAAGCAACATTTATTAAAGAATTACAGGGCTTATCACTATCAGATATGAAAGAATATAAATCAGTAGAACTAGGAAATAATTTTGAATTAGGAACTAAATATTCAGAAGCAATGAATCTTTGCTATCAAGATGAAAATGGTAATAGTATGCCATATTATATGGGATGTTATGGAATAGGTCTAGGTAGAATTATAGCTACAATAATTGAAAATAACCTAGTCATCAAAGATAATCAAGTACGTGGATTTGCCCTACCATACAAAATAGCCCCATATAAAGTCCAAATAATTTATAACGAAGATAATAAACAAAATGCCATAGATTTATATGAAACTTTAATGAATAATAATATTGAAGCAATTATTGATGATCGTGATAATTTATCACTTGGTAATAGAATAAATGATGTAGCTTTATTAGGTACACCTAAAATAATTATTCTAGGTAAAAAGTATGATAATGAAAATTATGAAGTAGAGGATGTAAAAACAAATACTGTGGAATTAGTAAATAAAAATAATATAGTAACTTACTTAAACAGTATAGAAAAGTAATATTATTCTATTTAACATGTCAAATATATGTCATTCTATTTTCTACAATGAATAATTTGTGTTATTATGTTTATAGTAATGATAGGAGGTTTAACTATGAATAATAAAGTTGTTTTAGTAGGCTGCGGAAATGTTGGTATGGCCTATGCTTATTCATTAATAAATCAAAAGACTTATGTATCAGAATTAGTATTAATTGATATCAATAAAGAAAAAGCATCAGGTGAAGCTATGGATTTGAACCATTGTACTCAATTTGCTGGCTCTAAGATTAAGGTTACTGTTGGTGATTATAGTGATTGTAGTGATGCTAAAATAGTAGTCATAGCTGCTGGATCCAATCAAGAAGTTGGTGAAACTAGAATGGATTTAATCCATAAAAACAGTAAAATCTTTGCATCAATCGTTGATAGTGTAATGGCCAGTGGCTTTAACGGAATATTTGTAGTTGCTACTAATCCACTAGATGTAATGACATATATAACTTTAAAATATTCTAAACTACCAGCTAATAAAGTAATTGGCTCAGGTACTACCCTAGATACAGCACGTCTAAGATATATTTTAAGTGAAAAAGTAGGTATTAATACTGGTAATATTGAAGCTTATGTAATTGGTGAACATGGAGATAGTGAATTTATACCATGGAGTAATGCTAGTATTGCCCTTAAAAATATTAATGAATTTTTAACACCAGCAGAAATGAATAGTATAGAAGAAGAAGTAAGAAATTCAGCCTATGAAATTATAAAGAAAAAAGGTGCCACTGCTTATGGCATTGGTATTTGTCTAACTAGTATTACTAGTGCTATTCTAGAAGATAAAAATGTAGTATTAACTGTTTCTTCATATGATAAAGAAAATGATATTTGCATTTCAACACCAGCTATAGTAAATAAAGATGGAGTTAAAGAAAAATTATTTATCCCATTAAATAGTGAAGAAAAAAATAAAATAATAAATTCAATAAATATAATAAAAGATGCAATAAATAACTTATAAACAGATTTGTGGAAAACATAAATCTGTTCTTTTAAATTATGAGAAATTCCTATATAATGTTAATAGGTGGTAATATGAAAGTTTTAACTATTAAACAACCTTTTGCTACTTTAATAGCAGAGGGATTAAAAGAATATGAATTTCGTACTTGGAAAACAAAATACCGTGGTGAGGTTTTAATACATGCTGGTAAGGGAATAGACAAAAAAGCTATGGAAAAATATAAATATTTGAATCTTACCTATCCAACTGGTTGCATAATAGCTAAAGCTACTGTTACTGACTGTATAAAAATAGATGAAGCAGCAAGAGAAAGGTTATCATCCAAAAATAGTATTATATATTCTAATATTATTAAACATACTGAATGGAATGGTTATGGATTTAAACTAGAAAATGTAGAGAAAATAAACCCAATTCCCGCTAGTGGAAAACTAAGTTTCTGGGAATTTGATTATCCACAAAACTGTGGAAAAGGAAATGAGGAATAATATGAAACAGTATGAAGTATTACTATTTGATTTAGATGATACACTAATAGACAATTTAGAGAATGTTCGTTATGCTTTTAAAAAAATGGTAGAATTCGTTGGTGAACCTTATACTGATGCTGGTTTTGACAGATGGTATAATTTAGATAAGCAATTCTGGATAGATTTTCATGATAATAAAATTATAGTTCCAGAAGAATACCAAGATACACAGGAACATTTTGTTCAATATGTAAGAAGTTTACGATATATAATGTATTTTAACGGTAGAATAAATATAGATACAGCTTTTGAAATTAATGAACTCTTTTTAAAAAGTTTAAACGAAATGGTAGTTCCAATTGATGGAGCTTATGAAACATTAGAATACTTACATAATAAGTATAAAATAGTGATTGCTACTAACGGACCTACGGTAGCAGTAAAATCAAAACTAACGAAAATTAATTGTATAAATTTTATTAATGATGTATTTTCTGCTGATATGACTAAACAAACTGTAACTAAGCCCAAAAAAGAATATTTTGATGAGTTAATGGAATATCTACAGTATTATGATAGAGAAAAAATGTTAATTATAGGAGATTCTTTGCATTCTGAAGTTAGAGGGGGAATGAACTCTCAAATTGATTCATGCTGGTTAAATTCCTCTAACGAAGAACTTCCAAGTGATTATAATCCAACATTTACCATCTCTAAATTGAAACAATTAAAAAAGTTATTATAAAAGGAGAAATAATATGGATATTAATGAGATTAAAAAAAACTTAGAAGAAAACCAAAAAGAAATATTGGATTTATGGAGGTCGCTTTGACATAACTTCCAAGTTAAGTGAATTAAAAGAAAAAGAGAATGAAATGGCTAAACCAACTTTTTGGGATGATAAGGAAAAAGCTGATTTGACATTAAAAGACATCTCAGAACTTAAAAACTTAACACAAGATATTAAAAAATTAAAAGAAGATACCGAAAATAATCTAGAATTAATTGAACTATTATTAGTTGAAAAAGATGATGAATTACTACATAATTTAGAAGAAGAAGTTAAAAATGAGAATAAAAAACTAGAGGAACTATCAATATTACTACTTTTAAATGGTCCATATGATAAAAACAATTGTACCTTAGAAGTTCATTCTGGAGCTGGTGGAACCGAAGCATGCGATTGGGCAGCTATGCTTTATAGAATGTATTTAAGGTATTGTGAGAAACATGGCTATAAAGTAGAAGTTATAGACTACCAAGAAGGTGAAGAAGTAGGAATAAAAAGTGCTACTATTGAAATTAAAGGTACTAATGCCTATGGTTACCTAAAAGGAGAAAAAGGTGTTCATCGTTTAGTAAGACTATCTCCATTTGATGCAGCCAATAAAAGACACACATCTTTCGCATCTATTGATATTATTCCAGAATTTGATAATACTATAAATGTAGACATCAATGAAAAAGATTTAAAGATTGATGTTTATCGTTCTAGTGGAAAAGGTGGACAAGGAGTAAATACTACCGATTCAGCAGTTAGAATTACCCATCTTCCTACTAAAACAGTTGTAACTTGTCAAAATGAAAGAAGCCAAATTCAAAACAAAGAAACAGCTATGAAAATGTTAAAAGCTAAATTATATTTAATTGAACAAGAAAAGAAAAACCAGGAGTTAAATGCCATAAAAGGCAGTTATCAAAACATCGAATTTGGTTCGCAAATAAGAAGTTATGTAATGCATCCATATTCAATGGTAAAAGATCATCGTACTAATTATGAAACCAGTAATGTAGGAAAAGTATTAGATGGTGATTTAGATTCATTTATTGAAGCCTATCTAAAGGGGGAATAAAAATGTCCATCTTTCATAAAAAAGAAAATAATATAAATATTCTTGCCACAATAGAAGAAAAATATAAACTTAGAAGATATGTTGAAATGATTATAGGAATATTAATCGTTGCCTTCGCATTTAATATTTTTCTTCTCCCAAATGACATTGTTTTTGGTGGAGTAAGCGGTCTATCAATAATTGTAAAAGATTATCTTCCAATAGACCCTTCAACATTTATATTAATTTCATCATTATTATTACTAGTAGTAAGTTATATCTTTCTTGGTAAAGAAAAAACTAAAGGCTCTATAGTAGGCTCAATATTATTTCCTATTTTTGTAAATTTAACGGCTAATCTTAATCAATATATTAATATTGATAATAGTAACATTCTGTTATCTGTAATATTTGGTGGTATATTATATGGTTTTGGTGCAGGTTTAGTATTTAAAGCAGGTTTCACTACAGGTGGTACTGATATTATTAATCAAATAGTATCTAAATATGCACATGTTAGTATGGGAAATGCTATTCTAATGAGTGATGGTCTTATTGTTTTAGCAGGTGGCTTTTTCTTTGGTATAACTAAATTAATGTATGCCATCATTGTAGTATATATTAGTGGTTTAATAACTGATAGAGTTTTACTAGGTATATCTAATTCAAAAGCCTTTTATATTATTACCAATGAGGATGAAAAAGTAAGAAATTATTTATTAAATGAACTTCACCATGGTGTTACTATTTTCAGTGTAAAAGGTGGCTATACTCATAAAAAAGATGAAGTAATTCTTTGTGTAGTACCAACAAATGAATATTATCGTGTTAAAGAAGGAATTCGAGAAATAGATGACCAAGCATTCTTTGTAATTTGCGATGCCTATGAAGTATTTGGAGGAGAATAAAATGAAACTATTTAAAAAGGGAAAAGATAGTGCTCTAAGTATTTTAGAAACAGTTAAGAAAAAGAAATTAGTTAGAAGATATGCATTATTAATATTATCGTTATTTATTTCTGCTTGTTATTTTAATTTACTACAATTACCAACCCAAATAGTAACAGGTGGAAGTAGTGGTGTTTCCATTATCCTTAATTATTACTTTAAATGGGATCCGTCACAAGTAATTTTTATAATTTCATCAATTTTACTTATCGCTGGATTTATATTTTTAGGTTTTGAAAAAACTTCAGGTGCCCTTGTAACTACAATCATCTATCCAATATTTGTTAATCTAACATCAAATATTTCTAACTATATATCAGTTGACTTATCAGATAAAATCTTAATCTCAATTTTTATTGGGTTACTTGCTGGTATTACTACAGGTATGGTATATAAAGCAGGATTTAGTAATGGTGGCTTTTCCATAATTAGTGAAATAATTTCTGAACGAAAGAAAATCCCTATTTCCAATATAAGTTTCGTAATAAATTTTATAATTGTAGCATTCGGTGGAGTAAGTTTTGGTTGGACAATGGTTATGTATGCTGTAATAATTTTATATATTAATAGTATTATTCTAGATCGAGTCTTAATCGGAGTATCAAAAAATAAGTCCCTTTATATAATAACCAAAGAAGAAGAAAAAATGAAAGATTATATCATGAATAGTTTAAAACACGGTGTAACCATCTTTGATGTTAAAGGTGGATTTATGGAAAAGAAACAAAAAGTATTAATGACAGTAATTCCTAATCGTGATTATTTCAAGTTAAAAGAAGGAATAAAAGAAATAGATGCAGATGCATTTTTTATCGTAACCGATTCTTATCAAGTATATGGAGGAGAGTAATCTCCTCTTTTTCCATTAATTAACATCATAAATTAATATAAAAATAGAAAATTTTGTCGAATTTATGATATAATGTAGAAAATAGATGAAGTTGGATGGTGATAATATTGGAATTAATTAGAATCAAAGATGTGACCAAACAATACAAAAATGGAGTAACAGCTATTTTTGATTTGAATTTAAAGATAAAAAAAGGTGATTTCGTTTTTATTATAGGTGGAACCGGTTGTGGTAAGTCAACATTAATAAAAATGTTATATAGAGAAGAAAAACCTACACGTGGTGAAATCATAGTAGGTGGCTTAAATGTGGCTAGATTAAGAAATAGTAAGGTATATAAACTAAGAAGAAAATTAGGAATTGTCTTTCAAGACTACAGACTTTTACCAAAATCCACAGTATATGAAAATGTTGCTTTTGCCTTAGAAGTAATAGGAACAAAAAAAGATGAAATTAATAAAAAAGTTTTAAGAGCCTTGGAATTGGTTGGACTTAAAGGAAAATTAAGAAATTATCCAGACCAGTTATCAGGTGGTGAACAACAAAGAGTAGCTATAGCTCGTGCAATTGTAAATGAACCTAAACTATTACTTTGTGATGAACCTACTGGAAACCTAGATCCAGAAAAGAGTATGGAAATAATGAAAGTACTTGAAGATATCAATGCAACTTTAGGTACTACCATCATAATGGCAACTCATGATAAAGACATAGTAAATAAAATGAAAAAGAGAGTTGTTACATTAAAAGATGGAAGACTAGTAAGTGATATGGAGAAAGGAAAGTATAATAATGAAGCCATTTAGAATGTTTGGAAGAAGTATAAGAGATGCCTTCAAAAGCGTATTTAGAAATTTTTCTTTGTCATTAGCTTCTATTTCTTGTATTACGATTACTCTAATAGTAGTAGCTATTGCTTTATTGGCATCATTAAATGTAAATAATTTTACTAAAGAAATAAAAGAAGATATAACTATAGTTGTTTTTGTAAATAGAGATGTTGAAGAAGAATCATTAGATAAAATAAAAACAAAATTAAATCAAATCTCAAATGTTTCATCAATTGAATATAAGTCAAAAGCTGAGTTAAGAAAAGAAATGCAAGCATCATCAAGTATGTTAGATGCAACTATGAGTGGATGGAGTGAAGAAGAAAATCCCCTAAAAGATACATTCAAAGTCAAGGTAACAGATATAGAAAAAATAGGGGAAACAGCTAAAACAATCGAAAAAATTGATGGTATTGATTCTGTTAATTATGGTGAAACGATGGTTAATAGATTTTTATCAGCCTTCAAATTAATCCAAAAAGGAACGATTGTGGCTGTAATCTTATTAATAATAGTAACAATTTTCTTAATAGTAAATACAATTAAATTAACTATCTTTTCAAGAAAAAGAGAAATATCTATAATGAGACTTGTAGGAGCAGGAAATTTTTCTATTAAAATGCCATTTGTTATAGAAGGAATGGTACTTGGTATGATAGGATCTATTATTCCTATTCTACTAGTAATATATGGATACTATGTTTTATATAATCATTTTGATGGTCAGTTATTCTCACCATTAATCAAATTAATCACACCAGAACCATTCATTTATATTGTTTCCCTAGTTATATTGGTAATTGGAATAGTAGTTGGTATGATAGGTAGTTATAGGGCAGTTAGGAAGTATTTAAAAGTATAATGAAAAAGATACTATCAAAATTATTTGTATTATTAATAATTACTACTATCATATTACCAACTACAGTATTTGCAGCTGACTTAACTTTTGGTCAAGTTCAAGATGATCTAGCAAATGCTAAAAAGGAATTAAATAAAAATAACCAATTAATAAGTGATAAAAATAATCAAATTATTGCCAATAATAGTAACATTAAAAATTTAAAATCAGAAATAGAAAAAATGGGAAAAGAAGCTGAAACACTTCAACAAGAAATAGCTAATGCTAATACTGAAATAGATCAAAAAAAGGAACAAACAAAAAATCTTATTGTATATTTACAGATGAGTGAAGGAAATAATGTTTACTTAGATTATGTTTTTGGAGGAGATTCAATAACTGATTTAGTATATCGTTTATCAGTAGTAGAACAGATAACTGAATATAATGATAAAATGGTAAAAGAATTAGAAGATCTAATAAGTAGTAATGAAAAAAGAAAAGTAGAATTAGCTAATAAACAAAAAGAATACGAAAATAAAATGGCTCGACTAAATAATGAAATAACTAAATTAAGTAACTCTATAGCTAAATTAGGTGACTTATCACCAAGTCTTGAGCAACAAGTAAAAGAAAAAGAAAAATTAGTAAACTCTTATAAAGCACAGGGATGTAAAAATCGTAGTGATGTAATAGGTAGAGATTGTGCCGTAACTAGTACCAATGCAGCATTCTCTAGACCAATTAAAACGGGTTATGTAACTAGTTTTATCGGTTATCGTTGGGGAAGTTTTCATAGAGGTACTGATATAGGTAGTTCACTTGGTAGAAATACACCATTATATTCAATTGGAAATGGTACCATTACTAGTATCTGGCAAGATTCAAGTGGTGCTAAATGTATAAATGTTCAATACAAGACTACTGATGGCAAATATTATACGGCTATTTATGGACATTTAAGTAGGTATGCTTCAAATATTAAAGAAGGTATGCAAGTTAATTCCAATACTATACTTGGTTACATGGGTGATAGTGGTTATGCCTTCGGTGTTCATCTTCACTTAGAAGTTTGGCCATGTCGTTTATATGGAGATAGTAATTGTAGTACTTGGAATAAATATGTATCATTTGCTGAAAGTCAATTTAAAAAAGGCTTTAAGGGTGCTGAAAGTGTAATATCATTCCCAAGTAGAACTTATCAAACTTGGTATAATAAATAGAATAATAAAAGAAAAAATATTTTAGTATTTTTTCTTTTTCTATTGTTATCAACATAAAATAATATTATAATGAAAGTATTCAAGGGAGTAGTATTATGGTTGAAAAATTAAAACAAATTTATTTAATGGGTAAACAGTTTGAGTTCGAAAGTAGGTCAAAAAATCGTTTCGTTTATAAGTTCGAAGATAAAGAATTAGGAGTATTTAGCATTTTGGAATTATTGTTTTCAGAAACAGAAAAGAAAATTAAAAAAATAGATGTTTATAATTTCTTGAATGCTGAACCAGTAGAAACAATTCATATTACTAGAGGTGATGATAACATAACGGAAGTTGATTGTTATCAAAATGATTGTGAGCTAATAATAATTGACAAGGATATAGAGTCATATAATGTTGGTATTCATCTATCATATGGTGAAATAGAAAATAAAACTTATCAAGAAAGTCTATTATTAGAATTAGTCAAAAAGGGTCACAAAAAACATAAGGTATTATATAAAATACCTGCAGAAGAAAGTTACTATATAACTAGTGATAAAAGAATTCATTATATTTCTGCTGATTCTATTACTAGAATAAATGATATGACAAAAAATATTATTCCATCAATTAAGGAAATAGAAACACGATTATTTGAACCTCAAGATTTAGAAACTGATGTAGATAGTTCTAATAAAGAGCAAGTAGAAGATATATCAGATATGTATCCAAAAGAAATATACATTTATGACCGTTATTATTATTTACTAGGTAAAAAGGGCGAAGCAATTATATATAGAAATAATGATGCTGAATTTTTAGAATTGGAAGTATATTTAAATGATTCTAAAGACAAAATTAAAGAGGTTAGATTAATTGAATATAATAATTCTGTTTTAGATGGTATTGAGAGCAAAACAAAAAAGAAAATTATTCGCTTTATCCCATCAGATGATAATAAAGTAATGGTAAGTCTATGTAATCGTAAAAAGGAGTCAGCTCTTCTTGACGGACGTTCCATTGATAAAAGTTCAATAACAGCAAGGGCTATTGTTAATGATCAACAAAAATTAGAGAAAATAGAAGTAAAAGTAGAAAATCAACTTGAAACTTTAATCTTGTTTAATGTTCCAGATAATACTGTTGAATATATTGATAAAAATAAAGATGTTTATACTATATCATCTACATCGCTTAAACAGTTTAGAATGTTCTCTGTGTATACACCGGGAATTATTAGAAGATTAGAAAGATTATTAATAAAAGAAAAACAACAGCCAACCCAATTAATTAAGAAGTATTAAAGATTATTTTTAAAATAATCTTTTTTATATATAAGGAAAGTGCGTTTGGATTATTATTAAATAAAAAAGCCTCAATAGAATTAAGACTACATCAGAA